>NZ_JABWRO010000046.1:0-37509 GCF_014268985.1 Pseudomonas sp. RW10S2
GGCGCTCCGACTTGTCCCGCGATGAGGCCCTCAAAGTCCCAGCAACAATTCCCGGTAATCCTCGACCGCCGCGAACTCCTGCGTATCGCGCACATCCGCCCGGCTATCGGGCTGCCGCACTGCCAGCAGATGCCCCACCCCGAACCGCTGGGCACTGCGCAGGATCGCAAGGGTGTCGTCGATGAACAGGCTGCGCGCGGGCTCGAAGCCGATATCGGCGCGCAGGGCATCCCAGAACTGCGGGCTCTCTTTCGGGTAGCCATAGTCGTGCGAGCTGATCAGCCGTTCGAAATACGGCGCAAGCTGCACTTTTTCGAGTTTCAGCGACAGTGAGTCGCGGTGGGCGTTGGTGATCATCACCACGCGCTTGCCGGCCTTGCCGATGGCGGCAAGGAAGGTGTCGGCGTCCGGGCGCAGGGCGATCAGGTCGGCGATCTCGCGCTTGAGTTCGCGGATCGGCAGGCGCAGTTCGCGGCTCCAGAAGTCCAGGCAATACCAGTTCAGGGTGCCGGCATGAAGCTCGAACAGCGGCCGCAGTTCCAGCTCGGCCATCGCGCGGCTCACGCCATGCAGCTCGGCGTAGCGCTGGGGCAGGTGTTCGAGCCAGAAGCGATTGTCGTAGTGCAGGTCGAGCAGGGTGCCGTCCATGTCCAGCAGGACGGTATCGATGGTGGACCAGGGCAGAACAGGCATTGGAATTTCTCGATCGGTCGGCAAGCCACGGTATAGTAACCCGTTCACGCCAAGGAGCCGCACCCATGCGCCAGAAACCCACCGTCCTCAGTCGCGAGATCGTCGCCAGCAGCCGCCTGTTCCGGGTCGAGGCGGTGCAGTTGCGCTTCTCCAATGGCAACGAGCGCACCTACGAGCGCCTGGTCGGTCGGGGCAACGGTTATGGTGCGGTGATGATCGTGGCGATGCTCGACGCCGAGCATGCGGTGCTGGTCGAGGAATACTGCGGCGGCACCGATGAATACGAACTGTCGCTGCCCAAGGGCCTGATCGAGCCGGGCGAGGACGTGCTGGCCGCCGCTGATCGTGAGCTCAAGGAAGAAGCCGGTTTCGGGGCACGACAACTGGAGCACCTCACCGAGCTGTCGCTGTCGCCCGGCTACATGAGCCAGAAGATCCAGGTGGTGCTGGCCAGCGACCTGTACGAAGAGCGCCTGGAGGGCGACGAGCCTGAGCCGATGCGCGTCGACAAGGTCAACCTGCGCGAGCTCTCGGCCCTGGCCATGCACCCGCAGTTCAGTGAAGGCCGGGCGCTGGCGGCGTTGTACCTGGCGCGTGACCTGCTGATCCAGCGGGGGCTGCTGAGCGCATGAACGACCTGCAACTGATGCATGAAGTGGTCAAGCTCGCTCAACTGGCGGGCGAGGCGATCCTGCCATTCTGGCGCTCTGGCGTCGCAGTCACCAACAAGGCCGACGACTCGCCGGTGACCGCCGCCGACCTGGCTGCTCACCGAGTCATCGCCGACGGCCTGCAAGCGCTGGCGCCGCAGATTCCGGTGCTGTCGGAGGAAGATTGCAACATCCCGCTGGCGACACGCCAAGCCTGGACGCGCTGGTGGCTGGTCGATCCATTGGACGGCACCAAGGAGTTCATCGCCGGCAGCGAGGAATTCACCGTCAACATCGCCCTGATCGAGAACGGTGAGGTGGTGTTCGGTGTGGTGTCGATGCCGACCAATGGCCGCTGCTACTTCGGTGGCCGGGCGTTGGGTGCATGGCGCGTCGAGCCCCAGGGTGACGCCCAGCCGATTCACGTGCGCAACGCGCCACCTGCCGATGGGCGTTTCACCGTGGTTGCCAGCCGTCGCCATACCAGCCCCGAGCAGGAAGCCCTGCTGGCTGGGCTCGGTGCCGAGGTCGGCGAACTGGAACTGGCCAATATCGGCAGCTCGCTGAAGTTCTGCCTGCTGGCCGAGGGCGCTGCCGATTTCTACCCGCGCCTGGCGCCAACCTCGCAGTGGGATACCGCGGCGGCGCAGGGGGTGGTCGAAGGGGCAGGGGGCGAGGTGATCGGGCTGGATGGCCAGGCGTTCCGCTACCCGGCGCGGGAGTCGCTGCTCAATCCGTTCTTCCTGGCGCTGCCGGCCAAGGCGCCATGGCGGCAAAAAGTCATTGCAGCGGCTATCGGGCAGTAATTACCGAAGCCGCCTCGCTCCTCGCCTGATCAGCGGTGCAGCACATACTGCCCGCTGAATCTCACTGCCGCCTCTTCACTCCCCGCATTGCTCACCATCGTCTCCAGGGTCAGGCGCGCCCGGCCGCGGCGCTGGTACATCGTCAGGAAGCGCTCCCAGACCTTTTCGTCCGGCGCCGGGCAGCGTGCTACCGCCGTGCCTGTCACCGGCAATGGATAACTGATCTGCCCTTCATGGATGACGATGTGCCCGTCATCGATCCCCAACTCACGCAAGCGCAGGTGCAGCCAGCCCCAGCCGACCAGCACGGCGGCGCAGTAGAGGCTGCCGCCGAACATGGTGCTCTTGTGGTTGACGTTGGGCGCCAGCGGCAATTGCAGACGCAGGCACTGCTCGCGCCAGTCGATGACTTGCATGCCCATTTCTCGTGTCAGCGGTATATCGCTGTGCAGGACTGCCTGCAGGTACTGGCTGTCGGTGGTCATGGCCGCGGCTCCTCGTGATCGTCATGGCTGCTGCCGTCGGCGAAGCTCAGGCCGTGCTTGCGCAGCTTGTCGTGCAACGTTTTGCGCGGGATGCCGAGGGCTTCGGCGAGGCTGCGCATGGAGCTGTGCGGCTGGTTCAGTTCGGCGGCGATCAGCGAGCGTTCGAACTGCTCTACCTGCTCGCTGAGGTTGCCGACACGTGCCGGTTCGGCGCTGTCGGTGGCAGGGGGCACCTGGCCGTCCAGGGCCAGCTCCAGGCCCAGGGCGAAGCGCTCTGCCGCGTTCTGCAGCTCGCGTACGTTGCCTGGCCATTCGTGACGCAACAGCATGGCCCGCTGCGCCGGTTGCAAGGTGTGCGGTGCCAGGCCGTGGCGTTGGCTGGCGGCATCGGCGAAGTGCTGGAACAGCACCAGGATGTCGTCGCCGCGTTCGCGCAGGGCCGGGATGCGCAGCGGTGCGACGTTCAGGCGGTAGTAGAGGTCGGCGCGGAAACGCCCTTGGTCGGCCGACTGGCGCAGGTCTTCCTTGGTCGCGGCGATCACGCGGATATCCAGCGGAATCAGTTGGTTGCCACCCAGGCGCTCGACCACCCGCTCCTGCAGCAGGCGCAGCAGCTTGACCTGCACGTCCAGGCTCATGCTCTCGATTTCGTCGAGGAACAGCGTGCCGCCGTTGGCGAACTCGAACTTGCCGATACGGCGCTTCTGCGCACCGGTGAAGGCGCCGGGTTCATGGCCGAACAGCTCGCTCTCGACCACCGACTCGGCCAGGGCGCCGGCATTGATGGCCACGAACGGGCCGTCGCGACGGCTCGACAGGTCGTGCAGGGCACGCGCGACCACCTCTTTACCGGCGCCGGTCTCGCCGAGGATCAGCACGTCGGCGCGGGTGCCGGCCAGGGCGCCGATCTGTTCGCGCAGGCGCTGCATCGACGGTGAATGGCCGACCAGCCGTGTCGACAACTGCTGGCGATCGCTCAGGGCCAGACGCAGGCTGCGGTTGTCCAGCACCAGGCGGCGCAGCGCCAGGGCCCGGCGCACGCTGTCGAGCAGGGCGTCGCTGGCGAAGGGCTTTTCCAGGAAGTCATAGGCCCCGGCACGCATCGCCTGGACTGCCAGGGGCACGTCGCCGTGGCCGGTGATCAGCAGCACAGGCAGTTCGCTGTCCCGTGTGTGCAGTTGCTCCAGCAGTTGCAGGCCGTCGATACCCGGCATGCGGATATCGCTGACCACCACGCCGGGCCAGTCGGGCTCGATGCGCTCGGCCAGGCCCTGGGCGTCGGCCAGGGTAGCAACCTTGAGGCCTGCCAGGTCCAGGGTCTGGCTCAGGGCCTGGCGCAGGTGCGGATCGTCATCGACCAGGATGACCTGGGTTTGACTGTCGATCAGTGTCTCGGTCATGCCGAGGAATCCTCCGAAGGTTTCAGGTTGGCACCGGGTGCTGCCATGCGCAGTTGCAGGGTGAGCAGGGCGCCCCCTTCCGGGTGGTTGCCCATCAGCAACTCGCCACCGAGCGCGCGCATCAGGCTTTCGCAGATCGCCAGGCCCAGGCCAAGGCCCTGGGTACGGGTCTTGGTGGTGAAGAAGGGCTCCTTGGCGTGCTCCAGCGCTTGCCGGGTAAAGCCCGGGCCGTTGTCGCGAATGTACAGGTAGACGCAGTCGTCGCGCGTCTCGGCACTCAGCCAGAGGCGGCGAGGGTTGGCTTTTTCCGTGAGTGCGTCGAGGGCATTGGCCAGCAGGTTGCCGAGCACCTGGCGCAGGCGGGTTTCACCGGCCTGGACCCATAAGGTGGCATCCGGCAGATCGCGGATCAGTTCCACCGCCATGGCCCGACGACGCTTGGCCAGCAAGGCCAGGGCATCGTCCAGCGCCGGTTGCAGGGCCACGCTTTCCGGGGCATGGCGGTCGCGGCGGGCAAAGGCGCGCAGGTGGGCGATGATCGAGGCCATGCGCCCGGTCAGCTCGCCGATCAGCTTGAGGTTGCCGCGGGCATCCTCGGTGCGCTGGTGGTCGAGCAGGATCTCGGCGTTCTCGGCGTAGCTGCGGATCGCCGCCAGCGGTTGGTTGAGCTCGTGGCTGATGCTCGCCGACATGGTGCCCAGCACCGACAGTTTCCCGGCCTGGACCAGCTCGTCCTGGGCGCGTACCAGTTCCTGCTGCGCCTGCTCGCGCTCCAGCACTTCGTTCTTCAGGCGATTGTTCAGCCATTCGAGGTCGGCGGTGCGCGCCACCACGCGGTTTTCCAGCTCCTGGCGGCCACGAGCCTCCAGTTCGATGCGATCCATGTAGTGGCGGCGGCGCTGCATCACCAGCCCGGCCAGGAGCATGGTCACCAGCAGCGCACCGGCGCCGATGGCCATGACGGTCTGCACCGAGCGATCGACCAGGATGCGCGGCGCAAGGATGCTCACCTGCCAGCCGGTCTCCTTGATATCGCGGGTCTGGGTCAGCCAGGCGTCGGGTTCCAGGCGCAGCGGCTGCGGTGCCTGGGTCGGGTAGGGCTGGATGGCGATCATCGCCTTGCGCTCGGCTTCGCTCAGTACACGGGTAGCGCGGAAACGCCATTCCGGGCGCGAAGTGAGCACCACCACGCCGTACTGGTCGGTCAGCAGCAATTGTTCCGGGGTGCGGCCCCAGAGGGTTTCGGTGTGGTCGAGGTCGACCTTGACCACCAGCACGCCGACTACACGTTCGCCGTCACGCACCGCTGCCGCGAAGAAGTAGCCGCGCTTGGCCGAGGTGGTGCCCTGGCCGAAGAAGCGGCCCAGGCGCCCTTCCATCGCCTCGATGAAGTAGGGGCGGAAGGCGAAGTTGCGGCCGACGAAGCTGTCGCGCTTGTCCCAGTTGGAGGCGGCCAGGGTATTGCCGCTGACGTCCATCAGGTACATCACTTCGGCGCCGGTCTGCTGGGTGATCTCGCGCAGCAGGCGATTGGCGTTGGTCACCGCCTCCAGCCTGAACGGGTCGGCCAGCACGCCACGCAGGGCCGGGAGGTCGCCGAGGATCTGCGGCAGGGTCTCGTAGCGGTGCAGGGTGCCGAGCAGGTTGGCGACGTAGAGGTCGAGGGTCTGGCGGTTCTGCGAGGCCAGTTGGTCCTGATAATAGCGTTCGGCCAGATGATGCAGCGGCCACAGCAGCGGGGCCAGGCACAGGGCCAGCAGGGCCAGGCTGCGCCAGCGGGGTCGTTGCGAAGTGATTGAAGTCGAGGTCATCGCCAAGTGCGCCAGAATGAACTGGCGCAATTATGCGCTACTTCAGGCAGTCGATCAGCGCTTGCTGCCAATGCGGCTGGCTGACCTGCCATTCACGTGCCAGGCGTGAGCAGTCCAGGCGTGAGTTGAGCGGGCGGCGGGCCGGGGTCGGGTATTCGCTGCTGGGGATCGGCAGCAGTTCGGCACAGGGCAGGCCGCGGGCCTTCAACTGCTCGGCGATGGCCTGGGCGAAGCCGAACCAGGAGGTTTCGCCCTGGGCTGTCAGATGATAGGTCCCCCACGCACCCGCCTGGCCGGCCTGCCAGCGCTCGATCAAGGCGCGGGTGCTGGCGGCGATCGTCCCGGCCCAGGTCGGTGCGCCGATCTGGTCGTCGACCACTTTCAACTGCGGGCGCTCCTGCAGCAGGCGTTGCATGGTCAGCAGGAAGTTGCGTCCATGCAGCGAGTACACCCAGCTGGTGCGCAGGATCAGGTGCTGGGCGCCCACTGCGGCAATCGCCTGCTCGCCTGCGAGCTTGCTCTGGCCGTAGACACCCAGCGGATGCACCGGGTCGTCCTCGACATAGGGCGTTGTCTTGTTGCCGTCGAACACGTAGTCGGTGGAGTAGTGGATCAGCGGCGTACCCAGGCGTGCGGCTTCCTCGGCCAGCACGCGCGGACCTTCGGCGTTGATCGCGTAGGCCAGCGGCGCTTCGCTCTCGGCCTGGTCCACCGCGGTGTGGGCCGCGGCGTTGATGATCAGGTCGGGGGCGAGCTGGCGCAGAGGCTCACGCATGGCCTCGGGTTGAGCCAGGTCGAGCTGGTCGCGGCCGAGCAGGTGCAGTTCGCCAAGCCCGGCCAGCGCCTGCTGAAGGGCCTGGGCGACCTGGCCGTTGCGGCCGCAGACGAGGATCTTCATGGGAACAGCTCCGCGTTCCGCAGCAGCACCCCAGCCTGGTCCTTGGCTGACAGCAGCGGTTCCGACTCAAGTTGCCAGTCGATGGCCAACTGCGGATCGTCCCAGCGAATGCAGCGCTCGGCTGCGGGGTTGTAATAGTCGGTGGTCTTGTACAGGAAGTCGGCCGACTCGCTGAGCACCACGAAACCGTGGGCGAAGCCTGGTGGAATCCAGAACTGTCGATGGTCTTCAGCGCTCAGGCGTGTCGCGACCCATTTGCCGAAGGTCGGCGAGCTGCGGCGAATATCCACCGCGACGTCCAGTACTTCACCCTGGACCACCCGCACCAGTTTGCCCTGGGGATTGTCGATCTGGTAATGCAGGCCACGCAGTACACCGTGCTGGGAACGCGAGTGGTTGTCCTGGACGAAATGGGCATCGAAGCCTGCCTCTGCCGCGAAGTCGCGGGCATTGAAGCTCTCGAAAAAGAAGCCGCGGCTGTCGCCGAATACTTTCGGTTCGATGATCAGTACATCGGGAATGTCGGTGTGAATAATGTTCATGAGTGTTTTGGGTCGATAATAGGTTCAACGGCGCGCAAGCGCGGTACTCAGGGCTGAAATCACCCGATCCTGGCGCTCATCGCCCAGGCCGCACCACAGCGGCAGGCGTACCAGGCGGTCTGACAGTTCGTCGGTGATCTGCATCGAGCCATGTGCACGCCCATAGCGCTCGCCGGCGGGCGAGGAATGCAGTGGCACATAGTGGAACACGGCATACACCTCTTCGTCTCGCATCCTCTGCAACACAGCCTGACGGTCAATGCCCGGGGCGAGCAGCACATAGTACATATGAGCGTTGTGCTGGCAGTCCTGCGGGATGATCGGACGACGCAGCAGGCCATCCGCCTCGAGGCCGGCGAGGCTGTGGTAGTAGCGTTCCCAGGTGGCCAGGCGGCTGTTGGTGATCGCTTCGGCTTCCTGCAACTGTGCCCAGAGGAAGGCAGCGGTCAGCTCGCCGGGCAGGAACGACGATCCGACCTCCTGCCAGGTGTACTTGTCGACCTGACCGCGGAAGAAGCGGCTGCGGTCGGTACCCTTCTCGCGGATGATTTCCGCGCGCATCACCAGCTCTGGATCGTTGGCCAGCAGGGCACCACCCTCGCCGCTGATGACGTTCTTGGTTTCATGGAAGCTGAACGCGCCCAGATCCCCGATGCTGCCCAGCGCGCGCCCCTTGTAGCTGGACATGACGCCCTGCGCGGCATCCTCCACCACCTTCAGGCCGTGCCTGCGGGCGATGGCCAGGATGCTGTCCATCTCGCAGGCGACGCCGGCGTAGTGGACCACGGCGATGGCCTTGGTGCGGGGAGTGATGGCGGCCTCGATCAGGCGTTCGTCGAGGTTGAGCGTGTCTTCACGGATGTCGACGAACACCGGCACCGCGCCGCGCAGGACGAAAGCATTGGCGGTGGAGACGAAGGTGTAGGACGGCATGATCACTTCATCGCCGGGCTGGATGTCGAGCAGCAACGCGCACATTTCCAGTGCCGCGGTGCAGGAGTGAGTCAGCAGCGCCTTGCCGCTGCCGGTACGTTCCTCGAGCCAGGCATGGCAGCGCTTGGTGAACGGTCCGTCGCCGGCAAGCATCTGGCCCAGGTTGGCCTCGGCAATATGGTGGAACTCCTTGCCAGTCATGTAGGGGCGGTTGAAGGGGATCTTTTCCAGGCTCATGGGCGGTTTCCTGCAGCGTTCGCGGGCGGAAGGTCGCTGCGGATCGCGCTGATGCGCCCGCCGATCTGCGTGCCCTTGGCAAGGTTTTCGTAGAAGTACTCGGTGAAGCCAGCATGTGCCATGGCGCGTTGCGCGGCCTCGATGTCGTAGGCGATGCGACAGAGCGTGAAGCGTTGGCCATCCCAGGTGGCGAAGGCGGCCCGAGGGTCGCCGTCGCGGGGTTGGCCGACCGAGCCAGGGTTGCACCAGGCCTTTTCGCGACCTTGCCAGAGGTACTGCACATGGCTGTGGCCGGAGGCAAAGAAGCGCCCCGGGCGTTCGGCGAAGTAGGCCTCGCTGGGCTCGAGATATTCGTCCAGTGGGTCGTTCCAGCCGCCGTGGATCAGCTCAAGGCCGTGCAGGCTGGCGCGCTCCGGCAGGCTTTCGAGCCAGCGGCGGTTGTCGGCGCTGAGCACCTCACGCTGGTAGTCCAGACAGGCATTGGCGCTGTTGGAGCGTGGGCAGGGCTGGTTGAGTGCGATGTAGGCATCGTGGTTGCCCATCAGCGAGAAGATCCCGCGAGCGCGTAAGGTATCGCAGCACTCGTTGATCTGGCTGTAGTAACCGGCGGTGTCGCCCAGGCAGATGATCTCGTCCACACCCATCCGGTCGAGCTCGGCGAGCACAGTGGACAGCGCGGCGAAATTGCCGTGGATGTCAGAAATGATCCCGATCATGAACCACGTAGTCCTCGATGTAGCGCACCGCAAAACCTGCGCGGACCTCTGGTTGCCGGGGCTTCTCGCCCTGGAGATACCAGGCCAGGCACATGGCGGCCTCGTTGTAGCCGAAAGCGGTGCGGATGGAACTGGTGGAAGAGATCCGTGGATTGATCTCCAGCAGCTTCCAGGTGCCGTCGTCTGCCCGGCGGAACTGCAGGTTGGTGGGCCCGACCGGTTTGAAGTGCTGGCACAGGCGCAGCACCACGGCATCCAGGCTGGCGTCGTGGCGCACTTTGGCCTTGGCTGTGGAGCCGTCAGAGGCCAGGCTGCGCTGGAAGGTGATCGCGGCGCAGATGCCGCCCTGGCCGTCACCGAACACCGCCACGGTGTACTCCTGGCTGGCGCTGCCGATGATCGGCTGGGCCATCAGCACCTCCCCGAGAAGGGGTGCCCAGGGTATGAAATCGCGCTCTTCGCGGACCCACACCAGGCCCTTGGAGGCATAGCTGCGTCGCGGCTTGAGCAGGAACGGAAGGCCGAGTTGCTGCGAAAGCGAGGCAAAGTCGCCGGTCAGGTGGCTGGGGATGCGGGCGTCGTCTTCATGTGCCAGCAGGGCCTGGTCCATGGCGTACTTGTCGCGCGACAGGCTGATCAGTCGGGCGTCGTTGAGCACAATCCGGCAGCCGCTGGCAGCCAGCACGTCACGGTGTTCGTCGAGCCAGTGCACATCCTGCTCGATGCCGGGAATCAGCAGCTCGACCCGATACTGCTCGATCATCCGCAGCAGCCAGTCCTGATATCTGGGGTCGGCGGTCAGCGGTGCCTGTTCGAAGTGGTCGCACCAAGCCTGGCCGACCGCATCGTCGTAGATGTCGGTGCCCAGCAACGTGAGTGTCGGGTCGGCGGCGCGCAGCGATTTCAGCAGGCCATAGCCCATGATCGCGCCGACGCCGGTGACCATTGCCGTGGTCATTGCTGGGCCTCCTGATGAGCCTGCATCAGTTGCAGGCCGGTACGGATGTCAGTGGCTGGCCAATAGTCGATGGCCTGGTGCAGTTGCGCATCGGCCTGCATGGCCGGCATATCGGCGATGTCCGGCTTGTCCCGTAGGAAGTGGACTTCGGCAGGGCGGGCGCAGGCAGCAAAGGCCGCTTCGGCGATCTCGGACAGCCTGGGGCTGTGCGGGTGCACGCAGTCGAAGCGACCGACCACCGTGCGCTGCGCCACGCGTTTCACGATCTCGGCCAGGTCGTCCAGAAACAGGTAGTTGCGCTGCGCATCGTTGTTGCCATACAGCTGCACTGTCCTGCCTGCACGCGCCGTTTCGGCGATGACGTACAGCAGCCCCTGGTGTTTGCGGCAGGCACCGGCTGCATCGTAGACCTGGCTGGGGCGCAGGATGGTCAGGGCGATTTCGCGTTGCTTGCAGAACAGCTGTGCAAGCTCCTCGGAATGGCGCTTCGACAGCGAATAGATGTTGTAGTGAGGGTCGTCGGCGCTAAAGCCTGCGAACACCGAAGACACCAGGATCAAGTGCCGGGCGCCGCTCTGCGCAGCAAGCTCGCAAGCGCGCAGGGTACCGACCGCGTTGACCTGCTCGGCCTGGATCAGCGCTTGGCTGGAGGTCCCGCCGAAGGCGGCGGCCACCAGCACCGCGGTATCGAAGTGCCCGCCAGCGAAGGGCGGGTTGTCTGCCTGCTCCAGATCGAACGGGAAGTCCGCTTCGCGACGCCCCGCAGTCCTGACTTCGCCCAGCGTGGCAAGCCGGGCGGCGATGGCCTGGCCGATGACCGAGGTGCTGCCGATCAACAGGCTTCTCATGTCGGCTCGACCTGGGCCTCGAACATCAGTGCACAGCAGAGCTCGGGGTAGTCGATGCCGACCGTGCACATCCCTTCGATGATCTCGTTGGACAGCCCCAGTGGCTGCAGTTGCGAGGTCATCAGCGGCTTGAGGAACACCCCTTCCTTGCGCACGATGCGATAGCCGGCCTGCTCCAGCTCATCGGTCAGGCGGCTGACCGAGTAGGTGCGCTGGTGACCGAGTTCCAGATCGCCCTGGCCCAGCTTCATCATGTCGTCGAGCTTGCCTGCCGCGTGGCCGATACGCCGGTGCAGCGACTCGCCATTGGGCACCAGGGCGAACAGCCGGCCGCCAGGCGCGAGGAAGCGGCGGAAGTGTTCCAGGACCTGCTGCGGGTTGTCGACGTGTTCGAGGATGAAGCCCATCACGATCAGGTCGAAGGTCCGCTCGGTGTCGAAATGCTCGAAATAGCTTTCGACGATCTCGACCGGGCTGTCGGGGTAGTTTTCGCGGAACTGGGCGATGACCGAGGGCGATCCGTCGATCACCGTATGCGAGGCGAAGAAGCGCGAGAAGCGGTTGGTCGAGAAACCGTGGCCGACGCCCAGTTCCAGAATCGAGTGGTGCTCCTGACACAGCTTCATGATCCGCTGGGGATACCAGTTGAGCATGATGTCGTTGTCGAAAGCGAAGCCGAAACGATCACTGTAGGCGCCGATGTAGCTGTCTAGTGCATTGCTCATGGGGAGACTCGCATGTCGGGTGCTGCGCCCGTCGGCGCGGTGGTTTCAGGAGCCGATGACCGTATGTGCTTCATGAAGCGCGGTGCGTCCGGGCCACAGTTGAACAGCAGGTCGAGGATGCTCACGCCATGGGTGAAATCACCCCACTGCTGCGGGTATTGGGGGTAGCCGCTGTAGTCGAACCAACTGACGGCGATGCCCTGTGCGGCGAACAGACTTTCGTCCAGATAGTCGCGTGCGGCCGGGCCGGAAAGGTATTCGCTGGCACCGGCTTGCAGGCACAAGTCGACCAGGCGTTCGCTCTTGCCTTCACCCAGGCGATAGTCCCAGGAGTGGCTGATGCGTGTGCCGATGCCCAGGTAGTGGCAGACGGCCTGGAGTAGCCTACGATTCAGCGGGCTGAGATGGTCGAACTGCTCTTCGAGATAGATCGGTCGCAGCCACTGTTTGATTTCGTCGAAATACGGCGCACGCTTGTAGTTCGCTTCCAGGGACCGCCAGTGACTGGCGGCCCAGTCGTGCCCGTCGATCCGTGTTTCGCGGATCGCCTGGTGGTAGCGCCCTCTGACCTGAACCGGCACGGTCAGCCATTGCACGCCTTGGGGAGTCTTGAGTTGGTTGCGATTGCGCCAGTCACGTCGGGTGAATTGCATGTCGTCGTAAAGGATGAACTCGTCCACGGCGGCGATCAGGTCGAAATAACCTTTCCAGGGGATGTAGTTCGACTGCAGGATGGCGACCTTCTTCATGCGTATGCCCCCGCGCGTTTGTGACGAACTTCTGACGCATGCAGCCTGCGCGACGATGCCACGGCGTCAAGGAGCCGGTGCGGGAGGGGCGACAACAACAGTGGTGCAGCGGACATCGACATCGAGCTCCTGATGGACAGCGGGCGATACCAGGCCTTCTGGGGCGCGGCTTTGGCAATGATCGTTGCAGGTTGGCAACGACTGTCTGCGTCTCACCCCCTTGCTTCCGGGCAGTGGTAATGGCGATATAAGCAAAAAAGAGGCCGAGGTTCGCACCATGCCGTTGCACACCCTGATCCACCGCTCCAGCCTTCCACGTCCCGAGGTTTCCGAGGCGCAGGCCAGCCATGCCCTGCAGGCGTATTACGGCCTGCACGGCGCGCTGGTGCCCCTTGGCAGCCAGCAGGACGTGAACTACCGGCTGGACAGCGAGCAGGGGCGCTTCGTCTTCAAGCTCTGCCACGGCAGTTATGCCCAGGTCGAGCTCGAGGCACAGCATGCCGCGCTGGCCTACCTTCGCACCCAGGGCCTGCCGGTGCCTGCGGTGCGTGCAGCGCTGGGTGGCGAGGGCTTGCTGGCGCTGGAGATCGGCGGCCAGGCCCTGCGTTGCCGTGTGCTCGAATACATCGACGGCCAGCCACTGACCCGCCTGAAGCACATGCCGGATCGGCTGATGGCCGAGCTGGGGGCGCTGTGCGCGCAACTCGACAAGGCCCTGGTCGGCTTCGAGCACCCGGGGCTGGAGCGCACGCTGCAGTGGGATCCGCGGCATGCCGAGGCGTTGATCGAGCACCTGCTGCCGGTCATCAAGGACGAGGCCCGGCGCGAGCGCGTCGAGGGTGTGGCCAGTCAGGCGCGGGCGCGTCTGCAGCCGCTGGTCGGACAGCTTCCGACGCAGGCGGTGCATCTGGACATCACCGATGACAACGTGGTCTGGTCGCTTGACGAGCACCGTCAGTGGCAGGCGCAAGGTGTGATCGACTTCGGCGATCTGTCACACACCTGGCGTATCGCCGACCTCTCGGTCACCTGCGCAGCCTTGCTGCACCATGCCGAAGGCGATCCGCTGCGCATCCTGCCGGTGATTGCGGCCTACCAGGCGGTCAATCCGCTGAGCGAAGCCGAATTGCGCGCCCTGTGGCCGCTGGTGCTCAACCGTTCCGCAGTGCTGGTGCTGAGCAGCGAGCAGCAACTCACCGTCGATCCGGACAACCAGTACACCCGCGACAACATCGCCCATGAGTGGGAAATCTTCGATACCGCCACTGCGGTGCCTGCCGCATTGATGGAAGCGGCGATCCTGCAGACAGCAGGTTTTGCCCCCGACACCCTGGACCTCGGCGACTGCGCAGCACTGCTGCCGAGCCTGGCCGGCCAGACCGTGGGTCGGCTCGATCTCGGTGTGCTGAGCCCGCACTGCGAGGCTGGAAACTGGCAGCAGGCCGGATTCGACCAGCGCCTGTTGCTTGCCCAGCCGGCTCCCGCCACCACGCTGCATGGGCAGTACCGTCTGTCGCAAACCCATTTTGACCGCCCGGACGAGCCTGCCACCTGTGCCTTGGGCGTGGAACTGAACCTGCCGAGCGGTACGGTGTTGCACGCGCCGCAAACCGGTATCTGGCTGAGCACCGGGGATGGCCGCGGGTGTCTGAGCATCGCCGGTTGGGGGCTGTGGCTGAGCGGCCTGGAGCAGGCGCCAGAGGATGGCGAATCGGTGCGCAAGGGGCAGCTGCTCGGTTCGACCTGTGGCTTCCTGAGCGTACAGCTGTGCCTGGATCCGAACATTGCGCCGCCGTTCTTCGCCAAACCGTCCCAGGCACAAGCCTGGCTGGCGCTTTGCCCGTCGCCGACGGCACTGCTGGGCTTCGATTGCGATGCCGAGCCGCTGGTCGATGCCCAGGCCCTGCTGGCGCGGCGCGATGCCAGCTTCGCCCGCTCGCAGAAGCACTACTACGCCCAGCCGCCGCATATCGAGCGCGGCTGGCGCAACTACCTGATCGACATGCAGGGGCGTTCCTACCTGGACATGCTCAACAACGTGGCGGTGCTCGGGCATGGGCATCCGCGCATGGTCGCCGAATCGGCGCGGCAGTGGTCGCTGGTCAATACCAACTCGCGCTTCCACTACGCGGCCATCGCCGAGTTTTCCGAGCGCCTGCTCGAGCTGGCGCCGGAAGGCTTCGACCGGGTGTTCCTGGTCAACAGCGGCACCGAGGCCAACGACCTGGCGATTCGTCTGGCCTGGGCCTACAGCGGCGGGCGTGACCTGCTCAGCGTGCTGGAGGCTTATCACGGCTGGTCGGTGGCCACCGATGCCATCTCCACCTCGATCGCCGACAATCCGCAGGCGTTGGAAACCCGGCCGGACTGGGTCCATCCGGTGGAGGCGCCTAATACGTTCCGCGGCCGTTACCGCGGCGCCGACAGCGCCAGCGATTACCTGCGCGATGTCGACGCCAAGCTCGCCGACCTGGATGCCCGTGGCCGCCAGTTGGCAGGGATGATCTGCGAACCGGTGTACGGTAATGCCGGCGGGATCTCGCTACCCAAGGGCTACCTGCGCGAGGCCTATGCCAAGGTGCGGGCGCGCGGCGGCGTGTGCATCGCCGATGAAGTGCAGGTGGGCTATGGTCGCCTGGGCGAGTACTTCTGGGGCTTCGAGGAGCAGGGCGTGGTGCCGGACATCATCACCATGGCCAAGGGCATGGGCAATGGCCAGCCGCTGGGTGCGGTGATCACCCGCCGCGACATCGCCGAGGCGCTCGAGGCCGAGGGCTATTTCTTCTCCTCGGCCGGCGGCAGCCCGGTGAGCTGCCGGATCGGCATGGCGGTGCTGGATGTGATGCGCGACGAAGGGCTGTGGGACAACGCCCGCGATGTTGGCCGCCACTTCAAGGCGCGCTTGCAAGCGCTGGTCGATAAACATCCGCTTGCCGGTGCCGCCCACGGCTCGGGCTTCTACCTGGGGCTGGAACTGGTGCGTGACCGCCAGACACTGGAACCGGCGACCGAGGAGACCATGGTCCTGTGCGATCGCCTGCGCGACCTGGGGATCTTCATGCAGCCCACGGGAGACTACCTGAACATCCTCAAGATCAAGCCGCCGATGTGCACCACGCGCCAGAGCGTGGACTACTTCGTCGATTGCGTGGATCGTGTCCTGACGGAGCTGAGTTGATTTAAATCGATTTATATCGATTAAATTTCCTGAAATATCTATTTCGATTTTATTTCAGGCTTTAAAAGTCGATATCTATCGGTTAGATTGGTCGTATTCGCTGCCCCTGTGGGAGCGGGCTTGCCCGCGAAGGGGCCCTGCAGACACCTGAACAACCAACCCTGGCACCAGCCTGCCGGGCCATCCAGAGGCTACTCATGAAGACCCTGAACTCGACTCCCCGCGCCGACGGTTTCCACATGCCTGCGGAGTGGGCTCCGCAAACCCAGGTATGGATGGTCTGGCCGGAGCGCCCTGACAACTGGCGCCTGGGCGGCAAGCCCGCGCAGGCGGCACACGTCACCTTGGCCAAGGCCATCGCCCGCTTCGAGCCGGTCACCGTGGCGGTATCTGCGGGCCAGTACGAAAACGCCCGCCGCCAGCTCGACCTGCCCAATATCCGCGTGGTTGAGATCAGCAACGACGACGCCTGGGTCCGCGACACCGGCCCGACCTTCGTGATCAACGATCACGGCGAAGTGCGCGGCGTGGATTGGGGCTTCAATGCCTGGGGCGGTTTCGACGGCGGCCTGTACGCGCCCTGGAACCGTGACGAAGAACTGGCCGCCAAGGTCATGGAAATGGAACGCTGCCAGCGCTACCACACCGAAGGCTTCGTGCTCGAAGGCGGTTCGATCCACGTGGACGGCGAAGGCACCCTGATCACCACCGAAGAGTGCCTGCTCAATCGCAACCGCAACCCGCACCTCACGCGTGAGCAGATCGAGGACGTGCTGCGCGAGCATCTGGCAGTGGAGACCATCGTCTGGCTGCCCGACGGCCTGTACAACGACGAAACCGACGGCCACGTCGACAATTTCTGCTGTTACGTCAGCCCGGGCGAAGTGTTACTGGCCTGGACCGATGATTCCAACGACCCCAACTATGCACGCTGCCACGCCGCCTACGAGGTGCTGAAAAACACCCGTGATGCCAAGGGACGCGAGTTCGTGGTGCACAAGATGCCCATTCCCGGGCCGCTGTTCGCCACCGAGGAAGAATGCGCCGGGGTCGACCAGGTCGCCGGCAGCCAGGAGCGTGACCCGTCGGTGCGCCTGGCCGGCTCTTACGTGAACTTCCTGATCGTCAACGGCGGCATCATCGCGCCGAGCTTCGACGACCCGGCAGATGCCCAGGCTAGAGCGATTCTGGCCAAGGTCTTCCCGGACCATGAAGTGGTGATGATCCCAGGTCGCGAGCTGCTGCTGGGCGGTGGCAACATCCACTGCCTCACCCAGCAGCAACCGGCACCGGTCAAGCGCTGATCGCCGAACACTGGAAGGGCCTGTCGAACGACAGGCCCTTTTTGTTTGCGCGAACGATTTTTCCACGCGCTGGCACAGCTCTTGTATTGCATTTCCCTGGGGTGTTTCGGGCCGGCGGTCCACGCTGTTCTGTAACAATCCCACAGTAATTTAGCCGCTCACGGCCCCGGGGAGTACGTGTCGAAATGAATGCAGCAAGTGAGTCGGCTTTGTCTCCAATGGCGATCAATCACGAATCGCTCAAGGTGCTGGCGCAATGGTTGAAGCACCATGGAAACATCCGGGTCAGGAAGACCGATACGCGCCGCCTTCTGGATGGTCGCTACCCTCAAGGCCTGCTTAGCGAAGCGGAGCTCGAGGCTCTGGTTGCTGTCTGGCGCTGAAGGCAAGGCATCGCACAACGAAAACGCCACCGTATCGACGGTGGCGTTTTTGTTTCAGCTGGCCAGCTCCGTGGCCTCCTCTTCCTCGAACCCGCGAGCGGCACGACCCACCAGCAGCGGGTCTGGCGCGTGGGCGACGCTGTGATCCTTGCCTGGGTAATCCAGCGAGTGCAGGAAGTGCCGGATGCAGTTGAGCCGGGCGCGCTTCTTGTCGTCGGACTTGATCACTGTCCAGGGTGCATCGGCGGTGTCGGTGTGGAAGAACATCGCCTCCTTGGCGGCGGTGTAGTCGTCCCACTTGTCCAGTGACTTGATGTCGATTGGCGACAGCTTCCAGTGCTTGAGTGGGTCGTCCCGCCGGGAGATGAAGCGGCGCAGCTGTTCTTCGCGATTCACCGAGAACCAGTACTTGAACAGCAGGATGCCGCTGTTGCACAGCATCCGCTCAAGATCAGGTGCCTGGCGCATGAACTCCAGGTACTGCAACGGTGAGCAGAAATCCATGACCCGCTCGACCCCGGCGCGGTTGTACCAGGAGCGGTCGAAGAACACCATTTCGCCCGCCGTAGGCAGGTGCTGGATGTAGCGCTGGAAGTACCACTGGCCCTTTTCCTGCTCGGACGGCTTCTCCAGCGCGACGATCCGGGCTCCCCGCGGGTTCAGGTGTTCCATGAAGCGCTTGATGGTGCCGCCCTTGCCCGCCGCATCGCGCCCCTCGAACAGCACCACGATGCGCTGGCCGGTATCTTTCGCCCAGCTCTGCACCTTCAGCAGCTCGATCTGCAGCGCGTGCTTGGCCTTTTCGTACTCCTGGCGGCGCATGCGTGTGCGATAGGGGTAGCTGGCCGGCAGGCGCGCGCTGGTGCTGTCTTCGTTGCTGCCTTTACGGGCGCTGGCGACTTCCAGTGCGGCAGGCTGCTGGCTGATCCGGGTGATGGATGCTTGCGGTTTGCGCTTGCGAGGGCGCGGTGTGCGCAGTGGCGTAGCCGGGGCAGCTTCGACGGGGTTGGCAAGGGGGAGGGGAGAATCGTCGCTCATGGAGGTCCTTTCGGGGATCGGGTGTCCATGGCGCAGTTTAGGGCGGTGCGGTTGGTGGCTTTTTGATGCTGGTCAATGGTGGCCGGTTAGGCAAGACCACTCTTGATCAACGGAGGAGGGAGAAATCGCAGGCAACAAAAAACCCGCACTAGGCGGGTTTCTTGTGTCGCTTCGGGTAACTTTGCAACCACCCGATGCTTAATGGTGGTGCCCAGAGACGGAGTCGAACCGCCGACACGAGGATTTTCAATCCTCTGCTCTACCGACTGAGCTATCTGGGCGACGGGGCGAATTAAAAAGGTTTTCAGACCTTGCGTCAACGACTTTTTGAAAATTTTTTAAATTAATTCCGTCGCTTACGCATGTTGGCTGTTTTTTGTACAGCCAACCGTCCTGATCGGGTTCACTCGCTGGGTGGAACGTAGCCTTCGGCCTGGGCGTAGTCCTCGCCGGCGAAGAACTTGTCCATTTCCGCCTGGAGGAATTTGCGGTCTTCGCCATTCATCATGTTCAGGCGCTTCTCGTTGATCAGCATGGTCTGGTGCTTCTGCCACTCATCCCAGGCCTTCTGCGAGATGTGCTCGTAGATGTCCTGGCCCTTGGCACCGGGGTAGGGCGGGCGTGGCAGGCCTGGCAGTTCTTCGTTGTACTTGCGGCACTTCACGGTGCGGGTCATCGGGGGTCTCCTGCAGTCAATTCGTCGGCCACGCGTGCGAGCAGCTTCTTGACCGGGGCTGCGAGGCCCAGGCGCGGCGGGGTGGCGAGGTTATACCAGAGCCAGTCGGGCTCGGCCACGTGCGAGCCGAGCGGGTCGACACGCACCAGCCATGGCTCGATCGCCAGCTGAAAGTGGCTGAAGGTGTGAGTCAGGCCTTGCAGCGCCTGGCTTTGGGTCATGCGCAGGCCGTGCTGGTAGGCGAGGTCGTCGAGCTGCGCCAGGCTGTCGAGCTCCGGCAGGCTCCACAGGCCACCCCACAGACCGCTGGAGGGGCGGCGGTAGAGCAGGATGGCGCCTTCATTGTTGGTCAGCAGCGGCATCAGCGTCTTGCGCTGGGGCAGGGCCTTGCGCGGCTTGGGTTCTGGGTAGCGTTTCTCGTCGCCGAGCAGGTGCGCCTCGCAGCCCTGTTGCAGCGGGCAGATCAGACAACTGGGCTTGCTGCGGGTGCACAGCGTGGCGCCCAGGTCCATCATCGCCTGGGTGTAGTGGTTGACCCGGGTCATGGGGGTGAAGCGCTCGGCTGCGGCCCACAGCGCATTGGCCACCTTGGGCTCGCCGGGGTAACCGGCCTGGGCGGTGAAGCGCGCCAGGACGCGCTTGACGTTGCCGTCGAGGATCGGCGCTCGGATGCCCATGCTGATGCTGGCGATGGCGCCTGCGGTGGAGCGGCCGATACCGGGCAGCTCGGTCAGGGCCTCGACGCTGCGTGGGAACTCGCCGTCATGCTGGGCGACGACGATCTTCGCCGCCTTCTGCAGGTTGCGCGCGCGAGTGTAGTAGCCCAGGCCCGTCCACAGGTGCAGTACTTCGTCCTCCGGCGCTTCGGCCAGAGCCTGCACGGTGGGCAGGGCCTGCATGAAGCGGTCGAAGTAGTTGAGCACGGTACTGACCTGGGTCTGCTGCAACATGATTTCCGACACCCACACCCGGTAGGGAGTGATGCCCTGTTGCCAGGGCAGGTCGTGGCGGCCGTGCTGATCGAACCACGTCAGCACGGCGCTGGAGAACTGCTGGGGGCTCATCGTTTGAACAGCCCCTTGAGCGCATCTTTCAATTCTGGGCTCACCTTGTCGCCGAGTTTTTCATCGAGCTTTTCGTCGATCTTGTCTTTGAGGCGGTTGCCGGCAAGTTTTGCGGCAACCTTGCCCAGGCCGTCCTGGTCCAGGCGGCAGGCCTTGGCCCCCAGCTCGAGCGGGCCGCGGCAGCGCAGCGGCACTTCGACGCCGACATAGCGCTCATTGACCTGGCAGGCCGGGTCGGGCATGGCGCGCTGGTCGCCTTCGACCATCACGCCGACGCCGTAGTCCATGCCCAGCACGCGCAGGTCCAGATCGCCCTGTCCGTTCACGGTCAGGCCCGGGATGCGCACCTTGAGGTCGGGGTTGCTGGCCACGCCATTGCGCACCACCAGCGTGCCGCGCAGCTCCTGGAAGGGCGTGTCCTTGGCCCGTGGCTCGCCGCTGAGCTGCTTGCGGTTGAGGGTGGCGATGGCCTGGCACAACTGCTGTTCGAGGTTGGCGTTGACCAGCACACCGTCGTTGATGGTGAAGCTGGCGTTGCCGTTGAGCGTGTCGATCAGGGCCTTCTGGCTGTTGCCGGTGGCGGTCAGGTCGCTCGACAAGGTCAGCAGGCCTTTGACCGGCGGCGCCTGATCGGGGCTTTCACGCTTGATGAAGTGCTCGACCGGCACCCGGTTGATGCGGGTGTTCACCCCCAGTTGCGGCACGGCAGGGCGCACATCGACCGTACCCTTGGCCTCGAAGGTGCCGTTGTACAGGCCGCCGCGCAGGGTCTCCAGGGTGACCAGGCCGCCTTGGCCGTTGGCCTTGAGCTGTGCATCGGTGATCGGCAGCTTGTCGAGGGTCAGGGTGCCGAACGACAGGTCGGCCTGCAGGTCGAGGGCGCGCAGGCGATCGACCGGCAGCAGCTTGTCGGTGCTCCAGGCTACTTGAGTGGGGGCGCTGGGCAGTGGCGAGGTACCGGCACCTGCGATCGCACTGGCCTCCTGCTGCTTGACCTCGGCCTGGCGTGCGGCCTTGGCACCCTTGGCTTCTTCGCTCTTGGCCGGCAGGTAGCGATCGGCGTTGAGCGTGTCGCCCTTGAGCTGGAGGCGCAAGGCTTGCTTGGCGAAGTCTTCGACGGCGACGCGGCCGGTGAAGGTGCTCTGGTCGAGTTTCACCGCCAGGTCTTCCATGGCGATGGAGTTCTGGGTGCCTTGCAGGCGGCCGACCAATTCCAGCTTGGCGAAGGCGGTCGGGTCGGCGGTTGCCGGCAGTGGATGGCCGATGCCGTCGAGGAAGGTGCGCAGGTCGAACTGGGCGATTGACAGCCCGCCGCTGAGTTGTGGTGCCTTGTCCAGGTCGCGCAGGCTCAGCTCGCCGAGGGCGCGCAGCTGGTTGGCCGAGACCTTCAGGCCGCTCCAGGACGCGACGTTGGCGCCCAGGTCGACCAGCACCTGGCCTTGGGCGGCGAAGGTCACGGTCTTGCCAGCGGTCGGCTCGCCCGAGGTTTCGCCGGACAGGCGCATGTCTTCGAGACTGTAGCGCTTGAGCTTGCGGTCGAATCGCAGATCGCCGACCAGTTCGGTACGGGCCTTGATGTTCGGCTCACTGGCGCTGAGGAAGGCGCTGGCCTTGATCGGGGTGTTGACTCCGTCGTGGATGGGGCCGCTGCTCAACTGGATGCTTTCGGCGCCATAGCTTTTGCCGCTCTGCTCGTCGGTGAACTGCACCCGAGCGTTGTTGACGGTCAGGCTGTCGATGTCCAGTTTCACCGTGCGTTCGTTGCTGGCTTGCGCTTGGGTCGCTGTCGGGGTGCCATCGGCAGCCGGGGGCGGCGCATCAGGGCTGGCGTTCGGGTCGGGGAGCGGCTTGCCGATATCCTCCCAGTTGCCATGACCGTGTTCGTCGCGCAGAAGCGTAAGGTTCAAGCCCTCGATGCGCACATCGCTCATCTGCACCTCGCGGCGCAGCAGCGGCAGTACGCGCACCGACAGGCCGAGCATCTGCAGGTCGGCGAACGGCTGCTTGGGGTTGTTCAGCGTGGCGATGCTCGCCTCGTGCAGTTCCAGGCCCAGCCATGGGAACAGGCTCCAACCGATGTCACCGTTGAGGGTGAGCTCGACGTGGGCCTTGTTGCGGGCCAGCTGGCGGATTTCGTCTTTGTAGTCGTTGGGATCGAAGAGGTGGGTCAGGGCGAAGCCCAGCGCCACGATGATCAGCAACAACCCGAGAAGTCCCAGCCCCAGGAATTTGCCGAACGCTTTCATGGGCGAGTCCTTGTAGTCCGATAGGTGAATTCAAGCGGCAGAGTATAGCGCCGTGACCATCGCTTCTGAGTATCGCTTCGACAGTTATGGTCAGGGCAGTTCCACGCTTAGGTCTGCTTTGGCCTCATTCGCGGGCAAGCCCGCTCCCATGGAAGCCTACGAAAAGGTCGCTGCAGATCGCAAACGGTTGCGCATCCGACCTGTACCGGTTCAGGTTTATGAAAAATAACGATGTCAGATTGATCTCACCGTCATCTTATGCTGGTAACCTTGCGCAGCTTCCGGAGTGACCGCGACCTATTGTCGCGGGGCAACGACGCCGAAAACGGTGCCAATTTCGCCTTGTGTGCCGCGAAAAAGCCAAGGATCCGGTCCGAAAGCGCAGTCTACCTATAAAAGGATCGAATCCATGAATAGCAGCATTACGGCAGGAGCAGCGGCGAGCGCGCCGGGCTTCCTGTCCAAGGAGCGCATCATCGCCCGGCCGGGGTTCAATCGCTGGTTGGTTCCACCGGCCGCCCTGGCCATTCACCTGTGCATCGGCATGGCCTATGGCTTCTCGGTGTTCTGGCTGCCCCTGTCCCAGGCCATCGGCATCACCGCACCGGTCGCTTGCTCGCCTGACATGGGCTTCATCGCCCGCCTGTTCAGCGCCGACTGCGACTGGCAGATCTCGATGCTCAGCTGGATCTACACCCTGTTCTTCGTCTTCCTCGGCTGTTCGGCCGCCGTGCTGGGTGGCTGGCTGGAACACGCCGGCCCGCGCAAGGCCGGCCTGGTATCGGCGCTGTGCTGGTGCGGTGGCCTGCTGATCTCGGCAATCGGGGTGAAGACCCATCAGCTGTGGCTGATGTGGCTGGGTTCGGGTGTGATCGGCGGCATCGGCCTGGGGCTGGGCTATATCTCGCCGGTCTCCACGCTGATCAAGTGGTTCCCGGACAAGCGCGGCATGGCCACTGGCATGGCGATCATGGGCTTCGGCGGCGGCGCCATGGTCGGTGCACCGCTGGCCACTGCGCTGATGGGGCACTTCGCCAACGGCCAGGAAGTCGGCGTATGGCAGAGCTTCGTCGCCATGGCGGCCATCTACTTCGTGTTCATGACCGCTGGCGCCCTGGCTTACCGCGTGCCGCCGACCGGCTGGAAGCCTGAAGGCTGGACGCCGCCGGCGAAGAAGGCCAACGCCATGGTCACCGACCGCCACGTGCACGTCAGCGTAGCCTGGAAGACCCCGCAGTTTGCGCTGGTCTGGCTGGTCCTGTGCCTGAACGTCTCGGCCGGTATCGGCATCCTCGGCATGGCCTCGCCGCTGCTGCAGGAAGTGTTCGGCGGCAAGCTGCTGGGCAACGACCTGAGCTTCAGCGAGCTGAACGCCGCGCAACTGGCGCAGATCGCTGCCATCGCTGCCGGCTTCACCGGCCTGCTCAGCCTGTTCAACATCGGCGGGCGTTTCTTCTGGGCGTCGTTCTCCGACTATATCGGGCGCAAGAACACCTACTTCGCCTTCTTCGCCATCGGTGTGGGCCTCTACACCCTGGTGCCGAACATGGGCCATATCGGCAACGTGGCGCTGTTCGTGGCGGCGTTCTGTATCATCCTGTCGATGTACGGCGGCGGTTTCGCCACCGTTCCAGCCTACCTGGCCGACCTGTTCGGCACGCAGATGGTCGGCGCCATCCACGGTCGCCTGCTGACCGCCTGGGCTGCGGCCGGCGTGCTGGGCCCGGTGTTGATCACCTACCTGCGCGAATCGCAGCTGGCGGCAGGTGTGCCGCGCGCGGCAGCCTACGACATGACCCTGTACATCCTCGCCGGCCTGCTGGTGCTGGGCTTCATCTGCAACCTGCTGGTGCGCCCGGTGGCCGACAAGTACTTCATGACCGACGCCGAGCTCGCTGCCGAGCGCGCGCTGAGCCACGACAAGGGCGCCGATGGCGCGCAGGCGCTGGAGTGGCATGCCGCTCCGGGCAGCCTGCCGCTGGTGCTGCTGGCCTGGGCCGTGGTGGTGATTCCGCTGGCCTGGGGCGTGTGGATCACTCTGCAGAAGACGGCAGTGCTGTTCCACTGATGCACTGATTTGCCGGGCCTGAAAGGGCCCTTTCGCGGGCAAGCTCGCTCCCACAAGGGCAAAAGGACCCTGTGGGAGCGAGCTTGCCCGCGAATGCTTTGTGCTGCCACACGTCATCCGCGTTTCAAGCCGGCGCATTCTGGGCCTATAATGGAGCCCTTTTCGCCCAATGATTTTGCGGAGCTGGTGATGGTCGAACGTAAGGCTTCCGTCGAGCGCAATACCCTGGAAACCCAGGTCAAGGCCTCGATCAACCTGGATGGCACCGGCAAGGCCCGATTCGATATCGGTGTGCCTTTCCTTGAACACATGCTCGACCAGATCGCCCGGCACGGGCTGATCGATCTGGACATCGAATGCAAGGGCGACCTGCATATCGACGATCACCATACCGTCGAAGACGTCGGTATCACCCTCGGCCAGGCCTTCGCCAAGGCCATCGGCGACAAGAAGGGCATCTTCCGCTACGGCCACGCCTACGTGCCGCTGGACGAAGCGCTGTCGCGCGTGGTCATCGACTTCTCCGGCCGTCCCGGCCTGCAGATGCATGTGCCGTTCACCCGCGCCTCGGTGGGCGGTTTCGACGTCGATCTGTTCCAGGAGTTCTTCCAGGGCTTCGTCAACCACGCCCTGGTGACCCTGCACATCGACACGATTCGCGGTCACAACACCCACCACCAGATCGAAACCGTGTTCAAGGCCTTCGGCCGCGCCCTGCGCATGGCCGTGACGCTCGATGAGCGCATGGCCGGCCAGATGCCGTCGACCAAGGGATGCCTGTGATGCAGACTGTCGCCGTCATCGACTATGGCATGGGCAACCTGCACTCGGTGGCCAAGGCCCTCGAGCATGTGGGCGCTGGCAAGGTGCTGGTCACCAGCGACGCTGCGGTGATCCGCGAAGCCGATCGCGTGGTGTTTCCAGGCGTCGGCGCGATCCGCGACTGCATGGCCGAGATCCGTCGCCTGGGCTTCGACAGCCTGGTGCGTGAAGTCAGCCAGGACCGCCCCTTCCTCGGCATCTGCGTCGGCATGCAGGCGCTGCTCGAGCACAGCGAGGAGAACGAAGGCGTCGACTGCATCGGCCTGTTCCCCGGCCAGGTGCGCTTCTTCGGCAAAGGCCTGGAGGAAGACGGCGAGCACCTGAAGGTGCCGCACATGGGCTGGAACGAAGTCAGCCAGTGCATCGACCACCCGCTGTGGCACGACATCCCGGACCGCGCGCGTTTCTATTTCGTGCACAGCTACTACATCAATGCCGGCAAGCCGGGCCAGGTGGTCGGTCGCGGCCACTATGGCGTCGACTTCGCCGCTGCGCTGGCCGACGGCTCGCGCTTCGCCGTGCAGTTCCACCCGGAAAAGAGCCACACGCACGGCCTGCAGCTGCTGCAGAACTTCGTCGCCTGGGACGGGCGCTGGTAAATGAGCAGGTCGAAGACCAAGGCCCCGGTCATCACCCTGGCCCCCGAGCAGGAGCGCGAGGCGCTCGATGTGCTCAAGCGCTTCCTTGAAGAGCGCTTCGAGCTGACGCTCGGTTCGTTCGAGGTGGCCGAGGTCCTCGAGTTGTTCAGCAAGGAAATTGCACCCCATTACTACAACAGGGCGATTGCCGATGTTCAACTGCACCTCAAGGAGCGGTTCGAGAGCATCGAAAGCGACCTGTGGGCGCTCGAGAAGCCCTGAACTCCACCGATTAGAACAGGTTTCCAAGATGCTGATTATCCCCGCTATCGATCTGAAGGACGGTGCCTGCGTGCGCCTGCGCCAGGGCCGCATGGAAGACTCGACGGTATTCTCCGACGACCCGGTGAGCATGGCTGCCAAGTGGGTGGAGGGTGGCTGCCGCCGCCTACACCTGGTCGACCTCAATGGCGCCTTCGAGGGCCAGCCGGTCAACGGCGAAGTGGTCACCGCCATCGCCAAGCGCTACCCGAACCTGCCGATCCAGATCGGCGGCGGCATCCGTTCGCTGGAAACCATCGAGCACTATGTCAAGGCTGGTGTCAGCTACGTGATCATCGGCACCAAGGCGGTCAAGCAGCCTGAGTTCGTCGCCGAGGCCTGCAAGGCGTTCCCGGGCAAGGTCATCGTCGGCCTGGACGCGAAGGACGGCTTCGTCGCCACCGACGGCTGGGCCGAAGTGAGCTCGGTGCAGGTCATCGACCTGGCCAAGCGTTTCGAGGCCGACGGCGTCTCGGCGATCGTCTACACCGACATCGCCAAGGACGGCATGATGCAGGGCTGCAACGTGCCCTTCACCAAGGCCCTGGCCGAAGCCACCTCGATCCCG
The DNA here is from genome assembly GCF_014268985.1 of Pseudomonas sp. RW10S2. Taxonomy (NCBI): domain Bacteria; kingdom Pseudomonadati; phylum Pseudomonadota; class Gammaproteobacteria; order Pseudomonadales; family Pseudomonadaceae; genus Pseudomonas; species Pseudomonas sp. RW10S2. Next base: position 26,698 of record NZ_JABWRO010000046.1, read on the forward strand.
GTGATCGCCTCGGGCGGCATTCACAACCTGGGTGACATCAAGGCCCTGCTGGACGCCAAGGCCCCGGGCATCATCGGCGCCATTACCGGGCGTGCCATCTACGAAGGCACCCTCGATGTCGCCGAGGCCCAGGCCTTCTGCGACAACTACCAAGGCTGAGGACTGAACCATGGCACTGGCCAAGCGCATCATCCCTTGCCTGGACGTGGACAACGGCCGGGTGGTCAAGGGCGTCAAGTTCGAGAACATCCGTGATGCGGGTGATCCGGTGGAAATCGCCCGTCGCTACAACGAGCAGGGCGCCGACGAGATCACCTTCCTGGACATCACCGCCAGTGTCGATGGCCGTGATACCACCCTGCATACCGTCGAGCGCATGGCCAGCCAGGTGTTCATCCCGCTGACCGTCGGGGGGGGCGTGCGTACCGTGCAGGATATCCGCAACCTGCTCAACGCTGGTGCCGACAAGGTCTCGATCAACACCGCCGCGGTGTTCAACCCGGAGTTCGTCGGTGAAGCTGCCGACCGCTTCGGTTCGCAGTGCATCGTCGTGGCCATCGACGCCAAGAAAGTCTCCGGCCCAGGCGAAACGCCGCGCTGGGAAATCTTCACCCATGGCGGGCGCAAGCCTACCGGCCTGGATGCGGTGGAGTGGGCGAAGAAGATGGAAGGTTTGGGCGCCGGCGAGATCCTGCTGACCAGCATGGACCAGGACGGTATGAAGAATGGCTTCGACCTGGGCGTGACCCGTGCCATCAGCGACGCGCTGGGGATTCCGGTGATTGCCTCCGGTGGCGTGGGCAACCTGCAGCACCTGGCCGACGGGATTCTGGAAGGGCATGCCAGTGCGGTACTGGCGGCGAGCATCTTCCACTTCGGTGAGTACACGGTGCCAGAGGCGAAGGCCTACATGGCGTCGCGCGGGATCGTGGTGCGCTGAATCAGTGAAGGGGGCCGCTATGCGGCCCAATCGCGGGGCAAGCCCGCTCCTACAAAGGCCGCGTAGTATTTTGTAGGAGCGGGCTTGCCCCGCGATGGTTTCAGCCGTGATTCTTGCCCAGCAACGCGTGATACAGCTCGCTGTCGCCCAGAATCCCGACCACCTTGTCGTTCTCCTGCAGCACCAGCTTGTTGCCGGTCTGATAACGAATCTGCAGCGCCTCGCGCATGCCGATGTCGGCGTGCACCAGCGTTGGCAGACGGCCCAGGCTTTCCACATCCTGCCCCGGCACCCAGTTCTGCAGGTCCAGCCCATTCTGCCCCTGACGCGCGCGCTTGATCGAGCCGCCTTCGCCCAGGTCCAGCCACGAGTCGCCACCCGGGTCCAGGCACACCGATCCGTTGATCCGCTTGCAGTTGTCCAGGCTGCGCATCAGGCTGCGGCCGCACAGGACGTTGAGCGGGTTGGTGTGGGCGACGAAGGTGCGCACGTATTCGTCGGCCGGGTTCAGCACGATCTCTTCCGGCTTGCTGTACTGGATGATCCGGCCATCCTTCATGATCGCAATGCGGCTACCCAGCTTCAGGGCCTCGTCCAGGTCGTGGCTGACGAAGACGATGGTCTTGCTCAGCTTGCGCTGCAGCTCCAGCAGTTCGTCCTGCAGGCCCTGGCGGATCAGGGGGTCCAGCGCGGAGAAGGGTTCGTCCATCAGCAGGATGTCGGCGTCCATCGCCAGCGCCCGGGCCAGGCCCACGCGTTGCTGCATGCCACCGGACAGCTCGTCCGGCTTCTTGTTGCGCCACTGGGTCAGGCCCACCAGCTCGAGCTTCTCGTCCACCAGCTTGCGCCGCTCCTTCTCGGGGCGACCCTGCATTTCCAGGCCGAAGCTGATGTTCTCGCGCACGGTCAGCCATGGCATCAGGGCGAACTTCTGGAACACCATGGCGATGCGCTTGGTGCGCATCATCTTCAGCTCTGCCGGGGAGCAGTGAGCGATGTCGATATGCTTGCCTTCGTGCTCGACGAACAGCTTGCCGCGGCTGACGGTGTTCAGGCCGTTGATGCAGCGCAGCAGGCTCGACTTGCCCGAGCCCGACAGGCCCATCAGCACGCAGATCTCGCCTTTCTCGATGTCCAGGTTGGCCTTTTCGACGCCGACCACCAGGCCGGTCTGCTTGAGGATCTGCTCGCGGGTCTTGCCCTGGTCGAGCAGCGACAGCGCTTCGCGCGGCTTGCTGGAGAAGATGACGTCGACATCTTCGAAGCGAATGATGCTCATGCTTCACTCCTTGCCGGCAGTTCCGGTTGTTTGCAGATACGGTCGAGCATGATCGCCAGCAACACGATCGCAAGGCCCGCTTCGAAGCCGAGCGAAATGTCGGCGGTATTGAGGGCGTTGACCACCGGTTTGCCCAGGCCATCGGCGCCGACCAGGGCGGCGATCACCACCATCGACAGCGACAGCATGATGCATTGGGTAACGCCTGCGGCGATGCTCGGCATGGCGTGCGGCAGTTCGATGCGCGTCAGCAGTTGGCGACGCGAGCAGCCGAAGGCCTTGCCGGCGTCCATCAGCTCCTGGGGCACATCACAGATGCCCAGGTAGGTGAGGCGGATAGGGGCCGCGATGGCGAACACTACGGTGGAGATCAGCCCCGGAACCACGCCCAGCCCGAACAGGGTGAGGGTCGGGATCAGGTAGACGAAGGTGGGGACGGTCTGCATCAGGTCGAGCACCGGACGCATAGCGGTATAGAACATCGGCTTGTGCGCGGCAATGATGCCCAGCGGCACACCGATGGCCACGCAGACCACCGTGGCGAAGCTCACTTGCGCCAGGGTTTCCATGGTTTCCTGCCAGTAGCCGAGGTTGAGGATCAACAGGAACGACAGGGCGACGAAGACGGTCAGCGCCCACTTGCGCTGGATCAGGTGCGCGAGGGCGGCGAACAGGGCGACGAGAACGAAGGGGTTGAACCAGGTCAGGGCACTGGTGACGCCATGGATCATGAACTCCAGGCCTTGGGCGATAGCGTCGAAGTAGTTGGCGCCGTTCTGGGTCAACCATTCGACAAATGAGGCGATGTACTGCCCCAGAGGTATTTTTTGATCGATAAGCATGATAGCGAGCTTCCACCTGCAATGATTGAAATCAGTCCGGGGTGAGCACGGTCCCACCCCGAGGTAGTGCCTAGGCTCTGGATGAAAAGCCTTGATACTCGGTGATGCTGCGTTGAAAACAGCCTCGGAATGCTCATTTACAACCCGTAAACTCCGCTTCCTCGGCTGTTTTCGCCTTGCCTGACCTTCGTCTCAAGACTTTTCATCCAGAGCCGACAGCTACTGCGTCAACTTGGCCTTGGCTGCCTCCAGGCCTGGTTTGCCATCCACGGTGGTGACGCCGGCCAGCCAGGTCTCCAGCTTGCCGGGGTTGTCCTTGAGCCACTTCTTGGCGGCCGCCTCGGGCTTCATCTTGTCGTCCAGGACATAGCCCATCATGGTGCTTTCATCCTTGAGCTCGAACACCAGGTTCTTCAGCAGCTGGCCGACGTTGCTGCATTCCTGCGCATAACCCTTGCGGGTGTTGGTCAGTACGGTGGCCTTGCCGAATTCTGGACCGAAGAACTCATCACCCCCGGTCAGGTACTGCATCTTGAAGCGGGTGTTCATCGGGTGCGGTTCCCAGCCCAGGAACACTATGGCCTCGCCGCGCTTCTGGGCCCGATCGACCTGCGACAGCATGCCGGCCTCGCTCGACTGCACGATCTTGAAGCCGGCGTCCTTCAGGCCGAAGGCGTTCTTGTCGATCATGCTCTGGATGGTGCGGTTGCCATCGTTGCCCGGTTCGATGCCGTAGATCTTGCCGTCCAGTTCCTTCTTGAACTTGGGAATGTCGCTGAAATCCTTCAGACCCTTGTCATACAGCGCCTGGGGCACTGCCAGGGTGTACTTGGCGTTTTCCAGGTTGGCGCGGACCGTCTCGACGGTGCCAGCGTCGCGGTACTGCTTGATGTCGTTTTCCATGGTCGGCATCCAGTTGCCGAGGAAAACGTCGAGGTCCTTGCCGGTGGCCAGCGACTTGTAGGTCACCGGCACCGAGATCATGGTGGTGTGGGTCTTGTAGCCCAGCGCTTCGAGGACAACGCTGGTGGTTGCCGTGGTCACGGTGATGTCGGTCCAGCCGACATCGGAGAAGCGAACCGTTTGACACTGTTCGGGTTCGGCCGCTTGGGCGAACACAGGTGCTGCGAGCAACGCAACCAACAACAGCGAGGGTGAACCTTTCATGGGTGGACTCCTGTGATTTTTTCTTCGGGTTCGCGTAATCGTCGTCGCATTCTGGGGCGTCGATCGATCTGGCCTGCAGAGGGCAGGTTGCGTGGCCGTGCAATACGAGTCGCTTTCGATAATCCCCCAGCGTTCGGCAATCGCCTACTGGTGGAGTCGTAACCAGTGCAGGACAGGTCGCATCCAGTACGGGCAATGTCGCTTACGGATTTTTCCACACCTCGGCCCGTGTCTTTGCGTCACCGGTTCGCCTGAAAGCGGCGAAATGATGGCTGTCGCAACAGGGCGCTGCCGGACAAAAGTACGTCGGTTGCAGACGGCGAGGGGTGGGGTAAAAGCCCGATGATGCGTGCATTCGCGGCAACTCGCCGCTATCAGCCTAGCAGCTGGCTGCGCCGCCACATGGCGCGCAGAGACAAGCCCATCAAGAGGTGATTCGACAATGGCCATCAGCGTGTTCGACCTGTTCAAGATCGGCGTCGGGCCTTCCAGCTCGCACACCGTCGGCCCCATGCGCGCCGCAGCGCTATTCGTCCAGGGCCTGCGCGAGCGCGGCGAGCTGGAGCGGGTTCGGCGTATCGAGGTGCGTTTGTACGGCTCGTTGTCGGCCACCGGCATCGGTCACGGCACCGACAACGCCACGATCATGGGGCTGATGGGCGAATGGCCCGACGCAATCGACCCGACGCAGATCACCCCACGCATCGCCGACCTGCGCGAAACCGGCATATTGCAGCTCGACAGCCGCCTGCCCATCGAATTCATCTGGGCCCGCGACATGCTGCTGCTCGACGAGAACCTGCCCTACCACCCCAATGCCATGACCCTGGTGGCCGAAGGTGCCGAGGGCGAGCTGCATCGCGACACTTACTACTCGGTGGGTGGCGGCTTCGTGGTCGATGCCGCGCAGGCCGCGAGCGGCGTACTGGACGCCGACCAGACGGTGCTGCCCTACGATTTCAACAGCGCCGCCGAATTGCTGCGCCTGTGCAAGCAAAACGACATGCGCGTGTCGCAATTGATGATGGAGAACGAGAAGGTCTGGCGCAGCGAAGCCGAGATTCGCGCCGGTCTGCTCAAGCTCTGGGGCGCCATGCAGGAGTGCGTGAACAACGGCCTCAAGCACGAAGGCATCTTGCCCGGCGGGCTCAATGTGCGGCGCCGCGCAGCCAAGCTGCACCGCAGCCTGCAGGAGATCGGCAAGCCCAACGTGATCGGCTCGACCATGAGTGCCATGGAGTGGGTGAACCTGTTCGCCCTTGCGGTCAACGAAGAAAACGCCGCCGGTGGGCGCATGGTCACCGCACCCACCAACGGCGCGGCCGGCATCATCCCGGCGGTGTTGCACTACTACATGCGCTTCTCCGACGCGGTGGACGAGTCCAATGTGGTGGAGTTCTTCCTCGGTGCAGCGGCGGTAGGCATCCTGTGCAAGAAGAACGCTTCCATCTCCGGCGCCGAGGTGGGCTGCCAGGGCGAGGTCGGCTCGGCCTGCGCCATGGCTGCAGCGGGTCTGGCCGAAGTGCTGGGGGCCACGCCGGCACAATTGGAAAACGCTGCAGAAATCGCCCTGGAGCACAACCTCGGGCTGACCTGCGATCCGGTCGGAGGCCTGGTCCAGGTGCCTTGCATCGAACGTAACGCCATCGCTGCGGTGAAGGCGATCAACGCCGTACAGATGGCCCTGCGTGGTGACGGCGAGCACTTCATCTCCCTCGACCAGGTGATCCGCACCATGCGCGACACCGGCGCCGACATGCACGACAAGTACAAGGAAACTTCTCGCGGCGGGTTGGCAGTCAGCGTCATCGAATGCTGATGCGCTGATCTGGCCCTCCTGCGGCGGTTGTGCCGCATTATTGTGCAGCAGCCGGTTCCGACCGGCTGTCGGCTGTCGCTACCAGTGGTGTCATTGTCGGTGACACTTATGAATGTCGCTTCTGGGCAGCCTTCCCACAAGTGCTACCGAACTGCTCAGCCGTTACACGCAGAGGCGCTGGCACGCCTGTTTGCGATGATCGTCCAGCGCTCTCGGAAAAGCCCTACAACTCGCGCGGCAACGTCGTTTTTGGGTTTTTTTGGATAGCCGTTCAATTTCAGGCACGGCGATTGCGTTGAGATTGGCAAAGCCCCTGCATACGAATCAGGGCCATTACAAGAAACGGTGCCCGCCTGAGGCACACCCTGCATTGTGTGAGGAGAAACCGCGATGACGTCGTACACCTCCGGGAACCCAACCCAGAACCGCACAGCACCCCAGTCCATCGGCTTTCTCCTGCTGGACAACTTCACCCTGATTTCGCTCGCCTCGGCGGTCGAGCCGCTGCGCATGGCCAACCAGCTGTCGGGGCGCGAGCTGTACCGCTGGCATACGCTGACCGTCGATGGCGGCCAGGTCTGGGCCAGCGATGGCCTGCAGATCACCCCGGACGCGGCGATGCACAGCGCACCGCCGGTGGACACTGTGATCGTCTGCGGTGGCGTTGGCATCCAGCGCACCGTGACCCGTGAACATGTCACCTGGCTGCAGGCCCAGGCGCGTCAGTCGCGCAGGCTTGGTGCGGTGTGCACTGGCAGCTGGGCATTGGCCTGTGCCGGCCTGCTCGACGGCTTCGACTGCAGCGTGCACTGGGAGTGCCTGGCGGCGATGCAGGAAGCCTTCCCGCGGGTCAACATGAGCACCCGCCTGTTTACCCTCGACCGCAACCGCTTCACCAGCTCCGGTGGCACTGCGCCCCTGGACATGATGCTGCACCTGATCAGCCGCGATCATGGTCGTGAGCTGTCGGCAGCCATCTCCGAGATGTTCGTCTACGAGCGCATCCGCAACGAGCAGGACCACCAGCGCGTGCCGCTCAAGCACATGCTCGGCACCAACCAGCCGAAGCTGCAGGAAATCGTCGCGCTGATGGAGGCCAACCTCGAAGAGCCGATCGACCTGGACGAGTTGGCGGTGTACGTCAACGTGTCGCGGCGCCAGCTCGAGCGCCTGTTCCAGAAGTACCTGCACTGCTCGCCGTCGCGCTACTACCTCAAGCTGCGGCTGATCCGGGCGCGGCAGCTGCTCAAGCAGACGCCGATGTCGATCATCGAGGTGGCGTCGGTGTGCGGGTTCGTGTCGACGCCGCACTTCTCCAAGTGCTACCGCGAGTACTTCGGTATTCCGCCGCGTGACGAGCGTGTGGGCTCCAATACCGCGCAGCAGGTGGCGATGATGCCGATTCCGCAGGCCATGGCGCTGTCACCGCACAGCGGGCCGATGGCGGCCCTGAGCCAGGCGCGCAACGAGTCGACCTTTGCCAGTGTGAGGCTTTGAGGCAGCGCTGAATTCTTCGCGGGCAAGCCCGCTCCCACAGGACCTGTATCGGCCTTGTAGGAGCGGGCTTGCCCGCGAAGAATTCAGTGAAGATTCAGAATCAGGCGCGCTGACTGAACTGCGCCAACGCCGGCAACAGCTGCTTGTCGATCGCCTGACGTACCGCCGGGAGGATGGTCGCGCTGCCGGTGTACATCTGCTCCACCATTCCCTTCAACGCCCGGGCATTGGGCTCGGTCAGCCCGCGCACCACCACCTCGCAGGCCTGCTCGGCGCTGGCCCCGGCCGGAATGTCGAAGCCGCGTGCGCGCAGGTGGCCCAGCAGGTCGTCCTGGTCGATCAAATCCGCATGCATCATGGTTGTAGTCCTTGTCTGGTGCCGTGATTTACGACTGATTCTGTGACCAGTACGACAACCTCGCAAGGGTAGACCGTCGCGATGGCCGCTTTGGCTAAGAACAGGTCGTTCCCGGCTAAATCAGGCAGAAGGGAAGTGAGCACACTGGAGTCATTCACGGCACCGAGGGTTTGGTCACCCTCACTTCACGCACAGTGGATGTTGCTCGCTCTCAGCCCCGGACGCTCACGGCTTCCGGGGTTTTTTTCGGGGGGGCACTTCATTCTGTGGGAGCGGGCTTGCCCGCGAAAAAGACACCGCGCTGCCTGGCACGGGCTACGCCCGTGTTCGCGGGACCAGCCCGCTCTACAAGGACCTGGGCGGGCTCAGGATCGTGCGGGCAAACCGATCACCCGGCCCACGAACTCGGCGGGCGCCTGGTCTTGCTGCTCATCCACCAGCCCTTGCAGCAACGCGGCACTGCGCTCGCTGAATGGCGCCGACTTCGGCCCTGCCAGGTCCACGTGCAGCAGCATCTGCTCGCTGGCCGACAGGGCTTCGTCGAAGCCTGCACGGTGCAGCGTGTGGTACAGGTGCAGGCGCTTCTTGTCGAAGCCGATGATCTGCGTCTGCACCCAGACCTCGGTGCCGAGCTTCACCTCGTGCAGGTAGTTGATGTGCGCCTCCAGGGTGAATAGCGAGTTGCCGCTCTGGCCACGGCTGTCGGCGTCCAGGCCGATGCGCTCCATCAGCGCATCGGTGGCATAGCTGAAGATCAGCAGGTAGAAGGCATCGCGCAGGTGCCCGTTGTAATCGACCCAGTCCTGTTGAACCGGGGTGCGGTAGGTGATCAGGGCGGGCATCGCAGTCTCCTCAGTCGCCAAAGGCCATGCCGTGCTTGGCCTTGCTGTTCTTCACAGCGTCCAGCACCGCCAGCAGGGTATCGTCACGATAGCGCTCCAGCGCCGCGATGCTGCGTTCGCCCAGTTGCTCGGAGGTGCCGTCGACCACGTCGTCGATCAGCTTGTCGGTCAGCTCTGGTGCTGGCAGGTAGGTCCAGGGCAGCTTCAGCGCCGGGCCGAACTGCGACATGAAGTGACGCATACCGGCATCGCCACCGGCCAGGGTGTAGGTGAGGAAGGTGCCCATGAACGACCAGCGCAGACCCGCGCCAAAGCGAATCGCATCGTCGATCTCGCCCGTGCTGGCAACCCCGTCGTTGACCAGGTGCAGGGCCTCGCGCCACAGCGCTTCGAGCAGGCGGTCGGCGATGAAGCCCGGGACCTCCTTGCGCACATGCAGCGGGCGCATGCCCAGCGCGGTGTAGATGGTCTTTGCGGCTTCGATGGCTTCAGGCGCGGTGTGCTTGCCGCCGACGATCTCCACCAGCGGCAGCAGGTACACCGGGTTGAATGGGTGGCCGACCACGCAGCGCTCGGGGTGGGTGGCCGACTCGTAGAATTCGCTGGGCAGCAGGCCCGAGGTGCTGGAGCCGATGATCGCATCGGGCTTGGCCGCGGCGCTGATCTTGGCGTGCAGGTCGAGCTTGAGGTCCAGGCGCTCGGGGGCGCTTTCCTGGATGAAATCGGCGTCGCGCACGCACTCTTCGATGGTGGCGACGAACTTCAGCCGCGCTTGTGCGGCGCCGGGTGCCAGGCCTTGTTTTTCCAGGGCTGGCCAGGCGTTGGCGATGCGTTTGCGCAGGGCCTGTTCGGCGCCGGGCGCCGGGTCCCAGGCGATCACGTCCAGGCCGTGGGCCAGGGCGCGAGCGACCCAACCGCTGCCGATGACGCCGCTACCGAGTGTGGCGAAGGTCTTGATGTGGGTGATGAAAGGCATATCAGTCTCTCTATGTACTTGAGGTTGGCGCGGGCCCTGTAGGAGCGGGCTTGCGCGCGAACACCGGCGAAGCCGGTGCCATTCACCGCGTCGCATTCTTCGCGGGCAAGCCCGCTCCTACAGGGGGCAGTGCGATCAGCGACGCTTGAGATTCATTTTTTCGCGGCCTTCGGCCGGGGTCAGCACGCGGCCACCGAGGCGCGAGATGATCTCCACCGCGCGTTCGACCAGTTGACCGTTGCTGGCCAGCACGCCACGGTCGAGGTAGAGGTTGTCTTCCAGGCCCACGCGTACGTTGCCGCCGAGCAGCACCGCCTGTGCGGCCATCGGCATCTGCATGCGGCCGATACCGAAGCCTGCCCAGGTGACGTTGGCCGGCAGGTTGTCGACCATGGCTTTCATGGTGGTGGTGTCGGCCGGCGCCCCCCATGGGATGCCCAGGCACAGCTGGAACAGCGGATCGTCGAGCAGGCCTTCCTTGATCATCTGCTTGGCGAACCACAGGTGGCCGGTGTCGAAGATCTCCAGCTCCGCCTTCACGCCCAGCTCGGTGATGCGTTTGGCGCCAGCGCGCAGTTGCGCCGGGGTGGAGACATAGATCGAGTTGCCGTCGCCAAAGTTGAGGGTGCCGCAGTCCAGGGTGCAGATCTCGGGCAGCAGTGCCTCGACGTGGGCCAGACGCTCCAGCGGGCCGATCAGGTCGGTGCCGGCGCCGAAGTCCATCGGTGCCTCGCCCGGGCCGATCTCGAGGTCGCCACCCATGCCGGCGGTCAGGTTGACGATCACGTCCACGTCGGATTCGCGGATGCGTTCCATCACTTCGCGGTACAGCGCGACGTCGCGGCTGAAGCGGCCGGTCTGCGGGTCACGGACGTGGCAGTGGACCACGGTGGCGCCGGCCTTGGCGGCCTCGACGGCGGCTTCGGCGATCTGCTTGGGGGTGACCGGGACCAGGTGGCTCTTGGCAACGGTGTCGCCGGCTCCGGTCAGGGCACAGGTGATGATGACGTCGTGGTTCATGGGGTAAATCCTTCAGGCGTGTCTGTTCTGTGAGTTCGGTGTTGGCCTTTTCGCGGGCAAGCCCGCTCCTAC
>NZ_JABWRO010000047.1:0-36506 GCF_014268985.1 Pseudomonas sp. RW10S2
CCAGGCCCTGTCCGGCCAGCCCGACTCGCCGCTGCACATCCACCTCGGCCAGGGGCTGTCCCGCGGCGAGCGCATGGACTGGGCGATCCAGAAGGCCACCGAGCTGGGCGTCAACGAAATCACCCCGATCGTCAGCGAGCGCTGCGAAGTACGCCTGAAGGATGAGCGTGCCGACAAGCGCCTGGCCCACTGGCGCCAGGTGGCGATCAGCGCCTGCGAACAATGCGGACGCTCCACCCTGCCCGTGATCCATCCGCCGGTGACCCTGGCCGAATGGCTGAAAGACAGCGAGGCCGAGCTCAAGCTGGTCCTGCACCCGGTGGCCGAGCCGCTGACCAGCCACGACAAGCCCGCACGCCTGGCCTTCCTGATCGGCCCTGAAGGCGGCCTGAGCGATGCCGAAGTCGATCAGGCCAAGGGCGCCGGCTTCCACGCCGCCCGCCTCGGCCCCCGCGTACTGCGCACCGAGACGGCGCCGGTGGTGGCGCTGTCGGTGGCGCAGCAGCTGTGGGGCGATTTCTAGGCTCAGCCCCTAGAGCACATAGAAGGACACCGCGACGAAGTGCATCAGGCTGCCAGCGATGACGAACAGGTGCCAGATGCCGTGCCAGTGACGAAAGCGGTTGTCGAAGGCGAAGAAGATGATGCCGACGGTGTACAACACACCGCCGGCCGCCAGCCAGGCAAAGCCGGCGCCGCCAAGGCTGTAGAGCAGCGGCTTGACCGCCACCAGCACGATCCAGCCCATCACCGCGTAGATGATGATCGACAGCACCCGCGCCTCGGAGCGCGGCTTGATCTCCTGGAGCATGCCGATCACCGCCAGCCCCCAGACGATGCCGAACAGGCTCCAGCCCCAGGGCCCGCGCAGGCTGACCAGGCAGAACGGTGTATAGCTGCCGGCGATGAGCAGGTAGATCGACAGGTGATCGAGCTTGCGCATGACCACCTTGGCCCGGCCGCGCGTGCTGTGATAAAGCGTGGAAATGCTGTAGAGCAACAGCAGCGTAAAGCCGTAGATGGAGAAGCTGACGATCTTCCAGGGGTCGCCCTGCAAGCCCGCGACGACGATCAGCCAGATGGCACCGATACAGGCCAGGACGGCACCGACCAGGTGGGTCCAGGCATTGAAGCGTTCACCGTAGTACATGCAGAGTCTGACCTCCACAAGGTCAATGGGTTCCTGACAGGCAGTGGTGCGATAGGGCCCGCAAGAGCACCATCCTACTGCACCAAAGGTTGCAGATCCGCGTCACGCACCAGCCGCTCGAGCGCCGCCAGGTCAGGCACCCGCGCCACCTGATCGCCCACCTGCACCGCCGCCAGCTCCATTGCCCCCAGTGGCACGTCCACATAGTTCAACTGGCTGTCGAGCTTGCACGAGCGCGGAATCCCCTGCAGCAGCACCGCCAGGTAGCGCAGCCCGGTATCGCCCAGGGCGTTGAGCACGACGATCCGCGCCCGCTCGCCACAAGGCGTCTCGCCCCCACAGGCCGCCTCGAAGCCGATGAGCGGCAAGCGCTGCTGGCGCCAGTCGATCCAGCCCATGTGCCAGGCCGGCTGGTGCCGCTCGCAGACGAACGCACGCTCACCGATCAGCTCGGCGACGGCGACATTGGGCAGCACCAGGGTGCGGTCGCCCAGGGGCAGCAACAGGCCGGTGAGGCTGCTGCGCTGGCCGGCGATATGTTCAAGCATGGGGCTTGCTCCAGTGGGCGATGCTCTGCAGCAGGAGCGACTCCTGGTAAGGCTTGCCGAGGTATTCGTTGACGCCGATGGCCATGGCTCGGTCGCGGTGCTTCTGACCGGTACGCGAGGTGATCATGATGATCGGCAGGTCGTGCAGTCGGTTGTCGCGCCGCACCCGCGTCGCCACTTCGAAGCCGTCCATGCGCGGCATTTCGATGTCCAGCAGCAGCACATCAGGGCGGTGCTCCTCCAGCAGGGCCATGGCATCGACCCCGTCCTTGGCGGTCAACACGCTCATGCCATGACGTTCCAGCAGGCGGCTGGTGACCTTGCGCACGGTGACCGAGTCGTCGACCACCATCACCAGCAACGGCCGCCGCGCTGCCGGGCCGAACAGTTGGCGCCGCTCGCCATCGCCCACCGGCAACCGCGCCAGGCGCCGCTGCTGGCCACGCAGCTGACCGAGCAGGTCGAGAATCAGCACCACCCGCCCATCACCGAGCAAGGTCGCACCCGACAACCCCGGCACTGCAGCGAACTGCGGCCCCAGGCTTTTCACTACGATCTCGCGGCTCGGCGACAGGCCATCGGCCTGGATCGCGAACGACTGCTCCTGGGCATGCACCAGCAGCACCGGCAAGGGCAGGCTTTGCCCCAGCAGGCGCGGCCGAGCGACATCCTGCAGCAGCTCGCCCAGGTAGCGCAGGTCGTAGGCGTGCCCAGCATAGCGATAGCGTGGCGGGTCCAGTTGGTAGCAGGCCTCGAGCTCGGCGGGCGGCACGCGGACGATGCCCTCGATGGTGTTGAGCGGGATGGCGTACTGTTCCTCGCCCAGGTGCACCATCAGTGCCCGGTTCAGCGACACCGTGAACGGCAGGCGGATCTGGAAGCGTGCCCCCTTGCCAGGGCTGGACTCGATGCTCATCGAGCCGCCCAACTGCTTGACCTCTTCATGGACCACGTCCATGCCCAGCCCGCGCCCGGAAATCTGGGTGATCTTCTCTGCCGTGGAAAAGCCCGGACGCAGGATGAACTGCAGGATCTCGTGATCGCTGAGCTGCGCCTGCGGCGCCAGCAGGCCACGCTTGATGGCCTTCTTGCGCACCGCCTCCAGCGGCACCCCGGCACCGTCGTCACTCATCTCGATGACGATATCGGCGCCCTCGTGCAGCAGATTGAGGTGGATGGTGCCCTGCTCCGGCTTGCCTGCCGCCAGGCGCACCTCGCGCGGTTCAAGGCCATGGTCGACAGCATTGCGTAGCATGTGCTCCAGTGGCGCGACCATGCGCTCCAGTACGCTGCGATCCAGCTCGCCCTCGGCGTTGCCGACCACCAGTTCGACCTGTTTGCCCAGCTCGCTCGCCACCTGCCGCACCACGCGCTGCAGGCGTGGCACCAGGCGCTCGAAAGGCACCATCAGGGTGGCGGTCAGGCCTTCCTGCAACTGACTGTTGACCCGCGCCTGCTGCTGCAGCAGGCCGTGCGCCTCCTGGGCGCGCAAGGCAAGAGTTTCCTTGAGGTCGAGCAGGTCGGAAGCCGACTCGAACAACGCCCGCGACAGCTGCTGCAACTGCGAGTGACGGTCCATTTCCAGCGGGTCGAAGTCGTCGTAGGCGTCGCCCTCGGCCTGCCAGCGGCTGGACATGCGACCCTGGGTTTCGTTGTCCAGGCGCAGCAACTGGTCGCGCATGCGCTCCAGGGTGGTTTCCATTTCGCTCAGGGCGAACTGTGCATCGTTGACCTGCTGCTCGATGCGACCACGAATGATCGCATGCTCGCTGGCCAGGTTGCCCAGGTCGTCGAGCAGTTCGGCATCGACCTTGACCATGTCCCCGGGTGCGCGCTCCGGTGCGGCGGCCGGTATGTCGAGCGGCGCGGCCTCCACCGGCGGCTGGCCGGCAGCGCTGTCGGTCAGCGCCGCGCTGGAGAAGTTGCGGATGTAGTCGATCAGCGCCGTCGCGGCGTGCAGCGGCTGCCCCAGGCGCACGGCGTCGAGCATGTGCGCGAGGCGGTCGTGGCAGTTCTGCAGCAGGCTGAACAGCGCAGGCGTCGGTGGCAGGCGGCCAGCGGCGAGCAGCTCGTAGAGAAATTCCAGCTCGTGGGCCAGGTCGCCGATGGCGGCGATTTCCACCATGCGCGCGCCGCCTTTGAGGGTGTGCAGGTCGCGCAGCAGGTTTTCCACCTCGACACTGCTGCGCGGGTCGGCCTGCCAGCGCGCCAATGCAGCTGCAGCGCTTTCGACGATGTCCGAGCTTTCTTCGAGGAAGACTTCCAGCAGCTCCTTGTCGCCGGGGGTTTCTGCACCCTCCGGCTCGCTGCTTGGCGCATGGCGGAACTCACGCAACTCACCAAGCAGTGCCACCGCCGAAGACGGCACCTGGCCCTGGCGCAGGCTTTCGAGCATCTGGCCCAGCGCCGCATGGCTGCGCTGCAGCAGCTCGAACAGTGCCTTGCTGGCGCCCAATCGGCGGTCGACCACGCCTTCGTAGAGCAACGCCAGCTCCTGGGCGAGCACCTCGATGGCGCCAATCGCGGCCATCTGCGCACCGCCGCGCAAGGTCTGCACATCGTGCTGCAGCGCGGACACCGCGCAACTGCCGTCAGGCTCCTGCCGCCAGCGCTGCAAAGCCTGGTCGGCGCTGTCGAGAATGTCGCCGGCCTCTTCGAGGAACAATTGCACCACTGCCGGCTCCGGCAGGTCCATGGCAGTGGCCAGCGGGGTCACGCCCTGCTCGCCCACCAGCCCGGTTGCCGCCGGGTCGAGCGCCCCGTCCAGCAACGAACGCAAGCCATCCAGGCACTCGTTGCGCGGGGTGACTTCCTGCCCCGCGGCAATCTCGTCGAGCATGTCGATCAGGGCTTCATGGGCCTGCTGCGCCTGGGAGAAGAAATGCCCGTCGGCGACCAGGCTGCCTTCCTCCACCGCCCCGTACAGATCGAGCAGCGCTTCGCAAAGCTCATCCACCTGCCAGAAATCGGCCAGGTGCGCGCCGTGGGCCAGGGTCGTCAGCTCGTCAAGCAGCGTGTCCAGCTCCTGGCGTTCGCGCGGGTGCTCCTGCCAGCGCGACAACAGCGACTCGGCATCGAGCAGAATATCCATCCCCTGGGCCAGGAAACTGGCGATCAGTTGCGGATCCCGGCGGCTACGGCGGGTGTGCGGCGCCCCGTCCTGCAGCACCGCCAGGCGCGCATCCACCGCTTCGCCGACCTGCTCGATCAGTTGCGCAGCGCCAGGAATCGGTGCCAGCGGTGTGCGCTCAAGCTGGGCCAGGCCCAGCTGGAACAGGCGGCGCGACGCTTCCAGCCATTCGATATCCGCCACTTCCAACGGCAGTTGGTGCGCCTTGTATTCACGCGCCAGGCGGTCGAAGGCGGTGGCCAGCTCCGCGATCGGCATCACCCCGGCCATGGCCGCACTGCCCTTGAGGGTATGCAGCGCGCGTTGCAGGCTGTCGCTGACCTGGGTGTCCTGGCCATCGGCAGCCGTGAGGAAACTGTCGAGGCTGGCCAGATGGCCTTGGGCCTCGTTGCGGAAAATCTCCAGCAGGTGCGGGTCGAGCCCGTCATCGGCACTGGCCGGCGCCTTGTCGTTGACAGCCAGGACATGCAAGTGGCCGCTGAGCTGCTCGACATCGGCCAACCGAGGTATCTGGCCGGCAGCGAAGTCGGCGAGCAGATCGGGCAGGTGGACGAGGGCCTGCTGCAGGGCCACAGCGCCCTCGCCGCTCAGTACGATGCGCCCTTCCAGCACACGATTGAGCAGATGCTCGGCCGCCCAGGCCAGCTCGGCCACGGCACCTGCGTGCACCATCCGCCCGCTGCCCTTTAACGTATGCAGGGCACGGCGCAATTCGATCAACGCCTCGCGCTGCTGATTGTCGGCGCGCCAGCGCAACCATTGGCGCTCGATCTCCGGCAACAGCTCGCCGGCCTCTTCGAGGAACACCTGGCGCAACTCGTCGTCGATGCCGTCATCCGGTATCTGCGCGGTGGCGCTCACGGCCTCGTGGCTGCAGCGCAGCCCCAGCGCGGCCAGGCTTGCAAAGGCCATGTCGAGGAAACGCTGGGCATCTGCCAGCGGATCGGCTACACGCCATTGCAGGTAGCACTCCACGGCGCTCAAGGCCTCGGCCAGGTGGGTCAACTCCTGCTCCGGGGGCTCCTGATCGAGGTGCGACAGCCAACCTTGCACATAGTCGGCCGACACTCCGAAGACCTCGGAGGCGGCCGGCAGCATCAGCATCGCCAACGCACCACGCAACTGCTGCAGCAGGCCCGGCAGGGGCTGCAGACGCTGGCGCGGCCAACCGGATTCCAGGCAGTCGCCGATCAGGTCCTTGGCCTGCTGCAACACCGAGAGCGACTCCTCGAACACCCGCTGGCGGATCTCGGTCACGTCCGAGCCGGGCATGCCGCTTTCCAGGCCCTCGGCAAGGCCGCCGACCATGCCGTTGAGCGTCGCCTCCACGTACAACAGGGCACCGGCCACATCCATCAGCACCGCATCGTCCACGGCACGTTCGCCCTGGGCCAGGGCCTGCAAGGCGAGCACCTGATCGATGATGACCCGGCGCGGCTGCTGGAAACCCAGCACTGCCAGGGTATCGGCCACATGGCGCAGCGGCGCGACCAGCACATCGAGCGGGTCGCGCTGCTCGTTATCACCCCGTACGAACGGGTCGAGCCGCTCCTTGATCCGCACCAGGTCGTCGCACAGGGCAGTGATCACCGAGCGCAGGGCATCGCGGCCCTGGCCGGCCTGCAACTGGTCGCGCCAGTTGCCCAGCGACAGGTCGAGGTTGGCCAGATCGTTGGCCCCCGCCAGGCGCTGCGCCGCTTCTCCCATCAGGCTGTCTTGGGCCAGCGGCTCGGCGCCACGGCACAGGCGCAACTGGTTGAGCAACGGCAACACCACCAACGGCAGGTCGTGGCGCGCACCCCGCAGGCGCTCGAGATAGGGCGGCAATTGCTCGAGGCCGCGGAACAGCGCGCCCAGGCAATCGCCACGCGGGCTGACCTGGCCCTCGAAGAGGGCGCGCCCGAGCAACTCCAGCTCCTCGGCCAGACGCGCTGCGCCATTGAGCTCGAGCATCGTCAGGCACCCTTGCACCTGATGCAGGTTGTCGACGAAGAACCCCAGCAAGGCCGGGTCGCCCGGCTCGCTGGAAAAACGCTCCAGCGCCTGGCGCGCTTGGCCCAGGCAATCGGCGATGGCCGCCTTGGTCCAGCTAAGGGCGACGGTGTCGTGACGCTCGGGGCTCATTGCCGTAACAGCCATAGACCTCTCCTCAGCGCCGCTCGGCCGGGGCCGGCAGGGTGAAACCAGACACCGAACGGCGCATCTCGCTGGCCATTCTGGCCAAGTGACGGATGCTGTCGGCGGTAGCGCCGGAACCGGCAGAGGTCTGCGCGGTGATCTGCTGGATCACCGCCATGGTGTGGGAAATCTGCCCGGCCGAGGATGTCTGCAGTTGCGCCGCGTCGGAAATGCTGTGGATCAGCTCGGCCAGGTTCTGCGACACGCCCTCGATTTCAGCCAGGGCCACGCCGGCGTCCTGGGCAAGACGCGCACCGCGCACCACTTCGGCGGTGGTCTGCTCCATGGAGATCACCGCTTCGTTGGTATCGGCCTGGATGGTCCGCACCAGTGCTTCGATCTGTCGGGTCGCCGACGACGAGCGTTCAGCCAGGCGCTGTACCTCGTCGGCGACCACGGCGAAGCCGCGCCCGGCTTCACCCGCCAGCGAGGCCTGGATCGCCGCATTGAGGGCCAGGATGTTGGTCTGCTCGGCAATGTCGTCGATCAGGCTGACAATGTCACCGATTTCCTGGGAAGACTCGCCCAGACGCTTGATGCGCTTGGCGGTATCCTGGATCTGCTCGCGGATGTTGTCCATGCCATGGATGGTGTTGTGCACCACCTCGTTGCCCTTGTTGGCGATGGCCACCGAGCGCTCGGCGACCTTGGCCGACTCGTAGGCGTGGGCGGAAACCCGGTCGATCGACTCGACCATGTCGCCCACCGCCAGCGACGCTTCGCTGATCTGGTCGGCCTGGTGTTCCGAGGCCTTGGCCAGCTGGCGTGCGGTGTTCTGGGTGTCCTGCACCGCAGCGGCAACCTGCTCGGCACTGTGGTTGATGGTCGCCACCAGGTCGCGCAACTGGTCTACCGAGAAGTTGATCGAGTCGGCGATGGCGCCGGTGAAATCCTCGGTGACCGACACCGTGACGGTCAGGTCGCCATCGGCCAGCTCTTCGATTTCATCGAGCAGGCGCATGATCGCCTGCTGGTTGCGCTCGTTCTTCTCCGCCGTGTCGCGCAGTTGCCGGTTGGTGGCGCGGACCATCACCAGGCCGATGAGGATGATCGAGGCCAGCGCCAGCAGGCCGAGCACGTAGCCGCCGACGGTATCGAGGGTGCGCCCGGCGAGGTTCTCGAAACCGTTGGCCAGGTGCGAGGCTTCGTCGAGCAGGGTCTGCGACAGGCTGAAGATATTGCTCGCCGCCTCGCGCACCCGCAGCAGTTCCGGTGAAGTTTCGAGAATTTCGTCGACCGAGCCGGAAACGAACTGGAACAGCTCGGCGATCTCGGCCAGGCGCGCGCGGGCGTCCGGGTCTTCGACACGGGTCACCTGGATCGCCGGATTGCCGCCGAGCATGCCTTCGAGCACCTGGCCGAAGCGGCTGGCATCACGGCCGAAGGTGTCGGCGGCCTGCACCGAGGTATCGTCACCGGCCAGCACGGTATTGACCGAACCGAGAATCCGCTCGGCCAACAGCAACTGGCGCTGGGCCACGGCCACCTGGCTGGCCGGTGCACCGCTCTGCAGCAGGATTTCCACGACCTTTTCGTACTCGACCTGCAACTGGGGCACGGTTTCGGCCAGGGTTGCCGCCACCTGGTGCAAGGACAGCACGGTCTGCTCGCTGGCCAGGATGGTGTCGGTGTTGCGCCGCAGGTTCTCCCAGTCCTGGCGCACCGCGTCCATTTCGTCGCGCACCGTGGCCGGTGCGGGCGGCAGGCCGGTGGCCTTGTCACCCTCGCGCAGGTACTTCCAGCGGCGCTCGAAATCGTTGCGGGCATCGGACAGCAGCCTGAACGCCAGGGCCTTGCCCGCCGCCGCCTCGGTGGCGTTCTTGGCGATGCGCTGGGACAGCACGCGCAGCTCGCCGGCATGGCCGATGTACTGCTTGTCGTGGTTGGACTGGGTATTGAGGTAGGCGAAGTTGGCGAACAGCAGCACGATCGACAGGATCAGCACCACGAACAGTACGGTGATCTGCGCCGTGCTGCGCGGGCGCTGGGCCACGGCTTCGGGAACGACGGTTGGAGCGGGCTTGTTCACTGTCGCAGGGTCCTCTACAACGCCACATCGAGAAAGCCCGGCGCCTGGGCCAGGGCGAAGGGGCTGAAGATCGCCCAGTTGCGCTCACGGGGGAAATGCCCCTGGACGAAACGCGCCGCGGCGCGGATCAGTGGCTGCGGCGGCGACAGCTCCAGGCTGCTCAGGTCGAAATGTTGCAAGCCGACCACTTCGTCCACCAGCAAGCCGACGAACAGGTCGTCATGGTCCAGCACCAGCACGCGGCGCTGCTTGCCCGAGGCCGCCGGCCCAAGGCCGAAGAACGCCGACAGGTCCATCACCGGCAGCAGGCGACCGCGCAGGTTGGCCACGCCGCACACCCATGGCTGCACCCCAGGCACCCGGCTGCTGCGCGGCTCGCGCAACACTTCGGCCACCTCACCCATGGGGGCGACGAACCACTGCCCGGCGATGCGAAAACCGATACCGCTCCACTGCTGCAGGCGCGTGTCCTGCAGCGGCTGGTCGGCCACCAAGAGGCGGCAGCGGCGGTCGATGTCCAGCAACAGCTCGAAGGAGGTCAGCGACGCACCCTGGGGGCGCGTGGTCAAGCGCCCAGCACCTCTTTGAGCTTGGCGATCAGCGCGTCTTCTTCCACCGGCTTGGTCAGGAAATCGCGGGCACCCTGGCGCGTGGCCCAGATGCGGTCGGTTTCCTGGTCCTTGGTGGTGACCACGATCACCGGGATGGCGCTGGTTTCCGGGTCCTTGCTGAGCTGACGGGTGGCCTGGAAGCCGTTCATGCCGGGCATGACGATGTCCATCAGCACCGCATCCGGCTTGTCCTGGCGGGCCAGGGCCACGCCATCGGCACCGTTGCTGGCCTTGAGCACCTGGTAGCCATGCTTTTCGAGCCATTCGGTCAATCTGTACATCTCTGTCGGCGAGTCGTCGACAATCAGCACTCGGGCCATACGGTTTCCCCATCAGGAATAATGAAGACCGCGCCAGGGCGGGCGCGGTCAGGGTGCGTGTTGTGCCTGCACGGCGAATCCGGGCACGTGGGCACGGATCGCGTCGAGCAGTTCTTCCTTGCTGAACGGTTTGGTGAGGAACTGATCGGAGCCGACCACCCGGCCGCGGGCCTTGTCGAACAGGCCATCACGCGAGGACAGCAGGATCACCGGGATATCCTTGAACGCACTGTTGTGCTTGATCACCGCGCAGGTCTGGTAACCGTCCAGGCGCGGCATCAGTACATCGACGAAGATGATCCGCGGCTTGTGATCGACGATCTTGGCCAGGGCATCGAAACCGTCGCTGGCGGTGATCACCTCGCAACCCACCTCGCCCAGCAGCATCTGGGCGGTGCGGCGGATGGTGCGGGAATCGTCGATCACCATCACCTTCAGGGGCTGTTCCATGAAATGCGTCACCCATCGCCAAGCCAGGAATGAAACCTCGAGGGCTGCGATGCAGCGCTCTGACTGGCATTTTTAACACAGTCCGGGTAGGCATTCCATCTGCCTCCCCCCTTGACCGGCCGCGTTCCCGGCGCCACCCTGAGCCACTTTTCTTTCGTGCCATCGCGGCCACCTGCCGCCAAGAGGAATTACCCCATGAGCGTTCGCCTCGGGATTGTCATGGACCCCATCGCGTCCATTTCCTACAAGAAGGACAGCTCGCTGGCCATGCTGCTGGCGGCGCAGGAGCGCGGCTGGAGCCTGTTCTACATGGAACAGCGCGACCTCTACCTGGGTGCCGGCCAGGCCCGCGCGCAGATGCGCCCGCTGAAGGTGTTCGCCGATCCGGCGCGCTGGTTCGAACTGGGCGATGAGCAGGACAGCGCGTTGAGCGAGCTGGATGTGATCCTGATGCGCAAGGATCCACCCTTCGACATGGAGTTCGTCTACAGCACCTACCTGCTGGAGCAGGCCGAGCGCGAAGGCGTACTGATCGTCAACAAGCCGCAGAGCCTGCGTGACTGCAACGAGAAGCTGTTCGCCACCCAGTTCCCGCAGTGCATGGCGCCGACCCTGGTCAGCCGCCGCGCCGACATCCTGCGCGCCTTCGCCACCACCCATGGCGATGTGATCCTCAAGCCGCTCGACGGCATGGGCGGCGCGTCGGTGTTCCGCCACCGCCAGGGCGACCCGAACCTCTCGGTGATCCTCGAAACCCTGACCCAGCATGGCCACCAGCAGATCATGGCGCAGGCCTACCTGCCGCAGATCGTCGATGGCGACAAGCGCATCCTGATGATCGACGGCGAGCCGGTGCCCTACTGCCTGGCACGCATCCCGGCCAGCGGCGAGACCCGAGGCAACCTGGCCGCCGGCGGCCGTGGCGAAGCCCGTCCGCTGACCGAGCGCGACCGCTGGATCGCCGCCCAGGTCGGCCCGACCCTGCGCGAAAAGGGCCTGCTGTTCGTCGGCCTGGACGTGATTGGCGACTCGCTGACCGAGATCAACGTCACCAGCCCGACCTGCATCCGCGAGATCGATGCGGCCTACAACACCAATATCGGCGGCCAGCTGATGGACGCCATTGATCGCAAGCTCAAGGCGCGCTGACCGCCGACGCGGAGCAAAACCCTGGAGTGGGGTATGATGCCGGTCCATTTCACTCGACCTGCTGCCCCACTGCGGTTGCTGGATACCCGATGACGCTGCCTGCCGACATCCCCTCCGACCTGCTGCCACCGCGCGTTCGCCCGGTGGACCGGCTCGGCTTCACGCTTTTCCTGGCCGCGCTGGTGCACCTGGCGCTGATCCTCGGGGTGGGCTTCAGCGTGGTCAAGCCCGCCGAAATCCGCCAGACCATGGACATCACCCTGGCCACCTTCAAGCGCGAAAAGCCGCCCGAAAAAGCCGACTACCAGGCCCAGGACAACCAGCAGGGCAGTGGCACCCTGGACAAGAAAGCCGTGCCCACCACCACCGAGGTGGCGCCGTTCCAGGACAGCAAGGTCAACAAGATCACCCCGCCCCCTGCGGCCCGGCCGGAAACGCCCGCGGCGCCGGAAAAGTCAGTGGTGACCACCAAGGCGCCGAAACCGCAGAAAGCCGAGACCGCGCCAAAGGAAAGCAAGCCTCAACCCAAGCCTCCCGCGCCTGTGCCGGACTTCGACAGCTCGCAGCTTTCGAGCCAGATCGCCAGCCTCGAAGCCGAGCTGTCCAACGAACAGCAGCTGTATGCCAAGCGTCCACGCATCCATCGCCTCAACGCCGCCTCGACCATGCGCGACAAAGGCGCCTGGTACAAAGAGGAGTGGCGCAAGAAAGTCGAGCGCATCGGCAACCTCAACTACCCGGAAGAAGCCCGGCGCCAGCAGATGTACGGCAGCCTGCGGATGATGGTGTCGATCAACCGCGACGGTTCGCTGTATGAAGTGCTGGTGCTCGAATCCTCCGGGCAACCGGTGCTGGACCAGGCCGCCCAGCGCATCGTGCGCCTGGCGGCCCCGTTTGCGCCGTTCACCGGCGATCTGGCGGAGTTCGACCGGCTGGAGATCATCCGCACCTGGCGCTTCGCGCGTGGGGACCGGTTGTCGAGCAATTGACCGGTACGGGCTGTGCCGCGACAGGGCCGATACCGACACAGCACAGCCAGCTTGTCAGCCTCGCCACCTGACGCCACACTACCCCTCATGAAAACCCTCACGCCGAGCTACCTCAAGCACCAGTTCCTGATTGCCATGCCGCACATGGCCGATCCGAACTTTGCCCAGACCCTCACCTACATCGTCGAGCACAACGCCAACGGCGCCATGGGCCTGGTGGTCAATCGCCCGCAGGAGCTGAACCTGGCCGATATCCTCGAGCAGTTGCGCCCGGATGAGGAGCCGCCTGCCAGCACCCTGCAGATCCCGATCTACCAGGGCGGCCCGGTGCAGACCGACCGCGGCTTCGTCCTGCACAGCGCCGAATGCAGCTACCAGGCCACCATCGAGCTGCAAGGCCTGTCGCTGTCGACATCTCAGGATGTGCTGTTCGCCATCGCCGAGGGCGTCGGCCCGAAGCAGAGCCTGATCACCCTGGGCTACGCCGGCTGGGAAGCCGGGCAGCTCGAGGCGGAACTGGCCGATAACGCCTGGCTCAACTGCCCGTTCGACCCCGAGATCCTCTTCGGCATGGCCTGCGAGCAGCGCCTGCAGGCCGCCGCGCAAAGCCTGGGGATCAACCTCAGCCTGCTGACCAGCCAGGCAGGGCACGCCTGATGGCCGAGCTGCGCCTGCTGCTGGGCTTCGACTACGGCACCCGCCAGATCGGCGTCGCCGTCGGCCAGGTCATCACTGGCCAGGCCCGCGAACTGTGTACGCTCAAGGCACAGAACGGTGTGCCGGACTGGAACCAGGTCGAGAAACTGATCAAGGAATGGAAACCCGACGCCATCGTCGTCGGCCTGCCGCTGAACATGGACGGCACGCCCAGCGAGATGAGCGAACGCGCGGAGAAGTTCGCCCGCCGCCTGCACGGACGCTACAACCTGCCGGTGCACACCCACGATGAACGCCTGACCACCTTCGAGGCCAAGGGCGAACAGATGGCCCGTGGCGGCCAGCGTGGCAGCTACCGCGACAACCCGGTCGACGCCATCGCCGCGGCACTGCTGCTGCAGGGCTGGCTGGAGGCCAATACCTGACCATCCGCTTTGCCGCCGGTGATACCGGCGCCCCAAGGAGCACGCAATGAGCCTACCCAATCCCGCCGACCTGATCCGGCAGATGGCCGTCGACCTTCGCGCCCACCTGGCGCGCCGCGCCATCACCGAGCCACGTTTCATCGGCATCCGTACCGGTGGCGTGTGGGTCGCCCAGGCGCTGCAGCAGGAGCTTGGCGACCAAAGCCCGCTGGGCACCCTCGATGTGTCGTTCTACCGCGATGACTTCAGCCAGAACGGCCTGCACCCGCAGGTGCGTCCATCCGAGCTGCCGTTCGAGATCGAAGGCCAGCACCTGGTGCTGGTGGATGACGTGCTGATGAGCGGTCGCACCATCCGCGCAGCGCTCAACGAGCTGTTCGACTATGGGCGCCCGGCCAGCGTGACCCTGGTCTGCCTGCTCGACCTGGATGCAGGCGAATTGCCGATCCGCCCGAATGTGCTCGGCGCAACGCTGTCCCTGGCGGCCCATGAACGGGTAAAATTGACCGGACCCGCCCCGCTCGCCCTCGAGCGCCAGGACCTCGCCCCCGCATCCGCCCTTTAAGAGTCCCCCGCGATGACGCCATTCGACGCCAAGCGCCCGCTGCAGCTCAACGATCAGGGCCAGCTACGCCATTTCCTCTCGCTCGACGGTTTGCCCCGCGAACTGCTCACCGAGATCCTCGACACCGCCGACTCCTTCCTCGAAGTCGGCGCCCGGGCCGTCAAGAAGGTCCCGTTGCTGCGCGGCAAGACCGTGTGCAACGTGTTCTTCGAGAACTCCACCCGTACCCGCACCACCTTCGAACTGGCCGCCCAGCGCCTCTCGGCCGACGTGATCAGCCTGAACGTGTCGACCTCCTCGACCAGCAAGGGCGAGACCCTGTTCGATACCCTGCGCAACCTGGAAGCCATGGCGGCCGACATGTTCGTCGTACGCCACTCCGACTCCGGCGCCGCGCACTTCATTGCCGAGCACGTGTGCCCGGAAGTCGCGGTGATCAACGGCGGCGATGGCCGCCACGCCCACCCGACCCAGGGCATGCTCGACATGCTGACCATCCGTCGGCACAAAGGCAGCTTCGAAAACCTTTCGGTGGCGATCGTCGGCGATATCCTGCATTCGCGCGTGGCCCGCTCCGACATGCTCGCGCTCAAGGCCCTGGGTTGCCCGGACATCCGTGTGATCGGCCCGAAGACGCTGATCCCGATCGGTATCGAGCAGTACGGCGTCAAGGTCTACACCGACCTGGCCGAGGGTCTGAAAGATGTCGACGTGGTGATCATGCTGCGCCTGCAGCGTGAACGCATGGCCGGTGGCCTGCTGCCCAGCGAGGGCGAGTTCTACCGCCTGTTCGGGCTGACCACCGCACGCCTGGCCGGCGCCAAGCCGGACGCCATCGTCATGCACCCGGGCCCGATCAATCGGGGCGTGGAAATCGAATCGGCGGTGGCCGACGGCAAGCACTCGGTGATCCTCAACCAAGTGACCTACGGCATCGCCGTGCGCATGGCCGTGCTGTCGATGGCCATGAGCGGCCAGAACGCGCAACGTCAACTCGACCAGGAGAACGCCCTGTGACCATCAGCATCATCGGCGCACGGGTCATCGATCCCAGCAGCGGCCTGGACCAGATCACCGACCTGCACCTGGAAAACGGTCGCATCCTTGCCATCGGCGCCGCACCAGCAGGCTTCAGCGCCAGCCGCACGATTCAGGCCGACGGCCTGGTCGCCGCCCCCGGCCTGGTCGACCTGGACGTCGCCCTGCGCGAGCCGGGCTACAGCCGCAAGGGCAACATTGCCAGCGAGACCCGCGCAGCCGTGGCCGGCGGCGTCACCAGCCTGTGCTGCCCGCCGCAGACAAAACCTGTGCTCGACACCTCGGCCGTCGCGGAACTGATTCTCGACCGCGCCCGCGAAGCAGCCAACAGCAAGGTCTACCCGATCGGCGCCCTGACCAAGGGCCTGGAAGGCGAGCAACTGGCCGAGCTGGTGGCCCTGCGCGACACCGGCTGCGTGGCCTTCGGCAACGGCCTCAAGGAGATCCCCAACAACCGGACCCTGGCCCGCGCCCTGGAATATGCCGCCACCTTCGACCTGACCGTGGTGTTCCACTCCCAGGACCGCGACCTGTCAGCCGGAGGCCTGGCCCACGAAGGTGCCATGGCCAGCTTCCTCGGCTTGCCGGGCATTCCGGAAACCGCCGAGACCGTGGCCCTGGCGCGCAACCTGCTGCTGGTCGAGCAGACCGGCGTGCGAGCGCACTTCACCCAGATCACCAGCGCCCGCGGTGCACGGCTGATCGCCCAGGCCCAGCAACTGGGGCTGCCGGTCACCGCCGATGTGGCGCTGTACCAGCTGATCCTCACCGACGAAGCGCTGCGCGACTTCTCCAGCCTGTACCACGTACAGCCGCCGCTGCGCACCCCGGCTGACCGCGACGACCTGCGCGAGGCGGTGAAGTCGGGGGTCATCCAGGCGATCTCCAGCCACCACCAGCCCCACGAGCGCGACGCCAAGCTGGCACCGTTCGGCGCCACCGAAGCCGGGATCAGCAGTGTCGAACTGCTGCTGCCGCTGGCCATGACCCTGGTCGAGGACGGCCTGCTCGACCTGCCGACCCTGCTGGCACGGCTGTCCAGTGGCCCGGCCCAGGCGCTGCGCCTGCCGGCGGGCGAGCTGAAGGTCGGTGGTGCGGCAGACCTGGTGCTGTTCGACCCGAGCGCCTCCACCGTGGCCGGCGAGCAGTGGTTCTCCCGTGGTGAAAACTGCCCGTTCATCGGGCATTGCCTGCCGGGTGCGGTGCGCTACACCCTGGTCGATGGGCATGTCTGCCACGAAGCCTGAGCAACCCCCATCGCGGGGCAAGCCCGTTCCCACAGGGATCACACCTTCCTTGTGGGAGCGGGCTTGCCCCGCGATAGGGCCGGCACAACCACCACTCATCCCCTCAGGTTGAAATCCTTCCCCCCTCCCCCCATATGAGTCTGCAACAGGCATTTTCGCCCCGCTGCGTGGAGACTCTCTCTTGACCACCATCGTTTCTGTCCGCCGTAACGGCAAAGTCGTCATGGGCGGCGACGGCCAGGTATCCCTCGGCAACACCGTGATGAAAGGCAACGCCAAAAAGGTCCGTCGCCTGTACAACGGCGAGGTCATCGCAGGCTTTGCCGGCGCTACTGCAGACGCCTTCACCCTGTTCGAGCGCTTCGAGGCGCAACTGCAGAAGCACTCCGGGCACCTGGTGCGTGCCGCCGTCGAACTGGCCAAGGAGTGGCGCACCGATCGCTCGCTGAGCCGCCTGGAAGCCATGCTCGCCGTGGCCAACAAGGACGCCTCGCTGATCATCACCGGCAACGGTGACGTGGTCGAACCCGAGGACGGCCTGATCGCCATGGGTTCCGGTGGCGCCTACGCCCAGGCCGCAGCCCGCGCCCTGCTGAACAAGACCGATCTCTCGGCCCGCGAAATCGCCGAGACCGCACTGAATATCGCCGGTGACATCTGTGTGTTCACCAACCACAACCTGACCATCGAGGAGCAGGACCTGGCCGAGTGATCAGCTGATCTGGTGTCCCGCTCACGGCGGGACTTTTTCCCACGCTGACTCACTACGCCCAAGGACCCAATTCACCATGTCCATGACCCCCCGCGAGATCGTCCACGAACTCAACCGCCACATCATCGGCCAGGACGACGCCAAGCGTGCCGTCGCCATCGCCCTGCGCAACCGCTGGCGGCGCATGCAGCTGCCTGCCGAGCTGCGTGCCGAAGTCACCCCCAAGAACATCCTGATGATCGGCCCTACCGGCGTCGGCAAGACCGAAATCGCCCGGCGCCTGGCCAAGCTCGCCAATGCGCCGTTCATCAAGGTCGAAGCGACCAAGTTCACCGAAGTCGGCTACGTTGGCCGTGATGTCGAGTCGATCATCCGCGACCTGGCCGATGCTGCGCTGAAGATGCTGCGCGAGCAGGAAATCGTCCGTGTGCGCCACCGCGCCGAAGACGCCGCCGAAGACCGCATCCTCGATGCCCTGCTGCCGCAGGCGCGGGTCAGCAGCTTCAACGAGGAAGCCCAGCAGTCCAGCAGCGACTCCAACACCCGCCAGCTGTTCCGCAAGCGCCTGCGTGAAGGCCAGCTGGACGACAAGGAAATCGAGATCGAAGTCGCCGATGCGGTGGGCGTCGAAATCGCCGCACCACCCGGCATGGAAGAGATGACCAACCAGCTGCAGAGCCTGTTCGCCAACATGGGCAAGGGTAAGCGCAAGGCGCGCAAGCTGAAGGTCAAGGAAGCGCTGAAGATGGTCCGTGACGAGGAGGCAAGCCGCCTGGTCAACGAGGAAGAGCTCAAGGCCAAGGCCCTGGAAGCCGTCGAGCAGCATGGCATCGTGTTCATCGACGAGATCGACAAGGTGGCCAAGCGCGGCAACGTCGGCGGCGCCGATGTGTCCCGCGAAGGCGTGCAGCGCGACCTGTTGCCGCTGATCGAAGGCTGCACGGTCAACACCAAGCTGGGCATGGTCAAGACCGACCACATCCTGTTCATCGCCTCCGGTGCGTTCCACCTGAGCAAGCCGAGCGACCTGGTACCGGAGCTGCAGGGCCGCCTGCCGATCCGTGTCGAGCTCAAGGCCCTGACGCCGCAGGACTTCGAGCGCATCCTCAAGGAGCCGCACGCCTCGCTCACCGAACAGTACCGCGAGCTGCTCAAGACCGAAGGCCTGAACATCGCCTTCGCCGACGAAGGCATCAAGCGCCTGGCCGAGATCGCCTTCCAGGTCAACGAGAAGACCGAGAACATCGGTGCCCGCCGCCTGCACACCCTGCTCGAGCGCCTGCTCGAAGAGGTATCGTTCAGTGCCGGCGACCTGGCCAGCGCCCATGACGAGACGCCGATCAACATCGACGCCGCCTATGTGAACAGCCACCTCGGTGAGCTGGCGCAGAACGAAGACCTGTCGCGTTACATCCTGTAATACCACCACCGCGGGCGAGCCCGCTCCCCAGGGGTCACCACAATGCCAAGGTATAGGGTGCCCCTGTGGGAGCGGGCTTGCCCGCGAATGGGCCCTTGAATCCCTACACCAGAAGCTGGAAGCTTGTTCCATCAGCTCCCGAGAGATTCCCCCATGGCCCGCCTCCCCACCGCCATCAACCTGCACAAAGCCTCGAAAACCCTGACACTCACCTACGCCCCCGGCGAGGTCTATCACCTGCCCGCCGAGTTCCTGCGCGTGCACTCCCCCTCCGCCGAGGTCCAGGGCCACGGCAATCCCATCCTGCAGTTCGGCAAGATCAACGTCGGCCTCAGCGGCCTGGAACCTGCCGGCCAATATGCCTTGAAACTGACCTTCGACGACGGCCACGACAGCGGTCTGTTCACCTGGGAATACCTCGAGCAACTGTGCCTGCGCCAGGAGCAGCTGTGGGCCGAGTACCTCGACGAACTGCACAAGGCCGGCAAATCCCGCGATCCGGTCGAGTCGGTGGTCAAGCTGATGCTCTAGGTCAAGTCTTCCAGACGTTAGAGCGCATTTTCTAATGCGTTTTGTTTGAATGACTTACAGACAGCCAATGACTGGCTGTCTTGCGCATTACATGAAAGTCGGGTAACCAATGGGGCTGGCAAGTTCCTGCATCTGTTCGTTATCACTGGTCACCCGAGCAGCAGTACCGGGCGGTCGTCTGTGTACCCGCCACAGGCAGCCGGTACTCGTCTCAGGACAACGGAGCGTCGTAGATGAGTAACAAGAACAACGATGAGCTGCAGAAACAGGCCTCGGAAAACACCCTCGGCCTGAATCCGGTCATCGGCATTCGTCGCAAGGACCTGCTGAGTTCCGCGCGCACCGTGTTGCGCCAGGCGGTGCGTCAGCCGTTGCACAGCGCCAAGCATGTGGCACATTTCGGCCTGGAGCTGAAAAACGTGCTGCTGGGCAAGTCCAGCCTGCTTCCCGAGAGCGACGACCGTCGCTTCAGCGATCCGGCCTGGAGCCAGAATCCGCTCTATCGCCGCTACCTGCAGACCTACCTGGCCTGGCGCAAGGAGCTCAACGACTGGATCGCCGAGAGCGACCTGTCGCCCCAGGATGTCAGCCGCGGCCAGTTCGTCATCAACCTTATGACCGAAGCCATGGCGCCGACCAACACGCTGGCCAACCCCCAGGCGGTCAAACGCTTCTTCGAGACCGGCGGCAAGAGCCTGCTCGACGGCCTGTCCAACCTCGCCAAGGACATGGTCAACAATGGCGGCATGCCCAGCCAGGTGAACATGGAAGCCTTCGAGGTCGGCAAGAACCTCGGCACCAGCGAAGGTTCTGTGGTGTTTCGCAACGACGTGCTGGAGCTGATCCAGTACCGGCCGATCACCGAGCAGGTGCACAGCCGCCCGCTGCTGGTGGTGCCGCCACAGATCAACAAGTTCTACGTGTTCGACCTGAGCCCGGAAAAGAGCCTGGCGCGCTTCTGCCTGCGCTCCAACCAGCAGACCTTCATCATCAGTTGGCGCAACCCGACCAAGGCCCAGCGCGAGTGGGGCCTGTCGACCTACATCGACGCCCTCAAGGAAGCGGTGGACGCGGTGCTGGCGATCACCGGCGCCAAGGACCTGAACATGCTCGGTGCCTGCTCCGGCGGCATCACCTGCACCGCGCTGCTGGGCCACTACGCCGCACTGGGCGAAACCAAGGTCAACTCGCTGACCTTGCTGGTGAGCGTGCTCGACACCACGGTCGATACCCAAGTGGCACTGTTCGTCGACGAACAGACCCTCGAAGCCGCCAAGCGCCACTCCTACCAGGCCGGCGTGCTCGAAGGCAGCGACATGGCCAAGGTGTTCGCCTGGATGCGCCCCAACGACCTGATCTGGAACTACTGGGTCAACAACTACCTGCTCGGCAACGAGCCGCCGATCTTCGACATCCTGTTCTGGAACAACGACACCACACGCCTGCCGGCCGCCTTCCACGGCGACCTGATCGAGATGTTCAAGACCAACCCGCTGACCCGCGCCGACGCGCTGGAAGTCTGCGGCACCGCCATCGACCTGAAGAAAGTGCAGTGCGACATCTACAGCGTCGCCGGCACCGCCGACCACATCACCCCCTGGCAGTCGTGCTACCGCTCGGCGCACCTGTTCGGCGGCAAGATCGAGTTCGTGCTCTCCAACAGCGGCCATATCCAGAGCATTCTCAACCCGCCAGGCAACCCCAAGGCGCGTTTCCTGACCGGTGAAGACCGCCCGGACGACCCGTTGGCCTGGCAGGAGAACGCGATCAAGCACGCCGACTCCTGGTGGCTGCACTGGCAGGCTTGGCTGGGTGAACGCGCCGGTGAGCTGAAGAAAGCACCGACACGCCTGGGCAATCGCGCCTACAGCGCGGGCGAAGCGGCCCCGGGGACCTACGTGCACGAGCGTTGAGTCGCACCGCCGCGGCCACCCGGCGGGCTGCGGCGCTTCATTCATCACAGAGTCAGGCGCATGTCGCAACCCTACGTATTCAGGACCGTCGAGCTGGACAACCAGTCCATCCGCACCGCCGTCCGCCCCGGCAAGCCACATCTGACGCCGCTGCTGATCTTCAACGGCATTGGCGCCAACCTCGAGCTGGTGTTCCCGTTCATCGAGGCGCTGGACCCGGACCTGGAAGTCATCGCCTTCGACGTCCCCGGTGTCGGCGGCTCCTCGACACCCCGCCACCCCTACCGCTTTCCAGGCCTGGCCAAGCTCACCGCGCGCATGCTCGACTACCTGGACTACGGCCAGGTCAATGTCATCGGCGTGTCCTGGGGCGGGGCGCTGGCCCAGCAGTTTGCCCACGACTATCCCGAGCGCTGCAAGAAACTGGTGCTCGCCGCCACTGCCGCCGGGGCCTTCATGGTGCCCGGCAAGCCCAAGGTGCTGTGGATGATGGCCAGCCCGCGGCGCTATGTGCAGCCATCGCACGTGATCCGCATCGCACCGATGATTTATGGCGGCGCCTTCCGCCGCGACCCGGACCTGGCGCTGCACCACGCCTCCAAGGTGCGTTCCGGCGGCAAGACCGGCTACTACTGGCAACTGTTCGCCGGGCTTGGCTGGACGAGCATCCACTGGCTGCACAAGATCCACCAGCCGACCCTGGTGCTGGCCGGCGACGATGACCCGTTGATTCCGCTGATCAACATGCGCCTGCTGGCCTGGCGGATTCCCAATGCCCAGCTACACATAATCGACGACGGCCATCTTTTTCTGATTACCCGCGCCGAGGCCGTCGCTCCGATCATCATGAAATTCCTCCAGGAAGAGCGCCAGCGTGCGGTCATGCATCCGCGGCCGGTGGCTCGGAGGTGAGCGGGCGCTAGGACATTCAGTTACTCGGCGGTGCTGCCTTCGCGGGCAAGCCCGCTCCCACGGATCCGGTGCAGGTGGGAGCGGGCTTGCCCGCGAAGGCGACACCGCAGACAAGGATCGACGAGGGATTGTTGCCATGAAGGACAAACCGGCAAAGGGGACGACACCGATCCCGGCCACCAGCATGAACGTGCAGAACGCCATCGCCGGCCTGCGCGGCCGCGACCTGATCTCGACCCTGCGTCAGGTAGGACGCATCGGCCTGCGCAACCCGCTGCACACCGCCCACCACCTGCTGAACCTCGGTGGCCAGCTGGGCCGCGTGCTGCTCGGCGACACACCCCACCAGCCGCACCCTCGGGACGCGCGTTTCAGCGATCCGACCTGGAGCCAGAACCCCTTCTACCGGCGCGGCCTGCAGGCCTACCTGGCGTGGCAGAAGCAGACCCGTCAGTGGATCGAGGAAAGCTCGCTGGACGATGACGACCGAGCCCGCGCGCACTTTCTGTTCAACCTGCTCACCGATGCCGTGTCGCCAAGCAACTCGCTGCTCAACCCACTGGCGATCAAGGAGATGCTCAACACTGGTGGCCAGAGCGTGGTGCGCGGTCTCGCCCACCTGCTCGACGACCTGCGCCACAACGACGGCCTGCCGCGCCAGGTCGACGATCGCGCCTTCGAAGTCGGCAGCAACCTGGCCGCCACCCCTGGCGCGGTGGTGTTTCGCAACGAGCTGCTGGAACTGATCCAGTACAAGCCGATGAGCGAGAAACAGTACACCCGCCCCCTGCTGGTGGTGCCGCCGCAGATCAACAAGTTCTACGTGTTCGACCTGGGGCCGACCAACAGCTTCGTGCAATACATGCTCAAGAACGGCCTGCAGGTGTTCATGGTCAGTTGGCGCAACCCCGACCCATGCCACCGCGAATGGGGCCTGTCGAGCTACGTCCAGGCGCTGGAGGAAGCGCTGGATGCCTGTCGCAGCATCAGCGGCAACCGCGATCCCAACCTCATGGGCGCCTGTGCCGGCGGGCTGACCATGGCCGCGCTGCAGGGGCATCTGCAGGTCAAGGGGCGCTTGCGCAAAGTGCGCAGCGCCACCTACCTGGTGAGCCTGCTCGACACCCAGTTCGACAGCCCAGCCAGCCTGTTCGCCGACGAACAGACCCTCGAAGCCTCCAAGCGCCGCTCCTACCAACGCGGCGTGCTGGACGGCGGCGAAGTGGCGCGCATCTTCGCCTGGATGCGCCCCAACGACCTGATCTGGAACTATTGGGTCAACAACTACCTGCTCGGCAAGACACCACCGGCCTTCGACATCCTCTACTGGAACGCCGACAACACCCGCCTGCCTGCCGCCCTGCACGGCGAGTTGCTGGACTTCTTCAAGCTCAACCCGCTGGTGCAGCCGGGCGGCCTGGAGGTGTGCGGCACCCCGATCGACCTCGGGCAAGTCACGGTCGACAGCTTCACCGTGGCCGGCAGCAACGATCACATCACCCCTTGGGACGCGGTGTACCGCTCGGCCCTGCTGCTGGGCGGCGAGCGCCGCTTCGTGCTGTCGCACAGCGGGCACATCCAGAGCATCATCAACCCACCTGGCAACCCCAAGGCCTATTACCTGGAAAACCCCCGGCTCTCCAGCGACCCACGCGCCTGGTTCCACGATGCCACCCGCAGCGACGGCACCTGGTGGCCGCAGTGGCTGGAATGGATCACACGCCGCTCAGGCAGCCTCAGGCCGCCGAAGGCCGAACTGGGCACGCCATCCTACCCACCGCTCGGGCCGGCCCCTGGCACCTATGTAATGGCACGCTGAGCCCATGAAGACCCGCGACCGCATCCTGGCTTGCGCCCTGGAGCTGTTCAACCGCCAAGGCGAGCCGAACGTCTCGACCCTGGAGATCGCCAACGAGCTGGGCATCAGCCCGGGCAACCTCTACTACCACTTCCACGGCAAAGAGCCGCTGGTCATAGGCCTGTTCGAGCGCTTCGAAGACGAGTTGATGCCGCTGCTCGATCCACCACTGGAGGTGCGCCTGGATGCCGAGGACTACTGGCTGTTCCTGCACCTGATCGTCGAGCGCATGTCGCAGTACCGCTTCCTGTTCCAGGACCTCTCGAACCTGACCGGCCGCCTGCCCAAGCTGGCGCGCGGCATGCGCGGGCTGATCAATGCGGTCAAGCGTACCCTGGCAGCGTTGCTGGCCAGCCTCAAGAGTCAGGGATTGGTGGTGAGCGAGACTCAGGCGCTGGGGCAACTGGTGGAGCAGATTACGCTGACGCTGCTGTTCTCGCTGGATTACCAGCGGGTACTGGGACGCGAGGGCGATGTGGGGATCGTGGTGAACCAGGTGATGATGCTGGTGGCGCCGCATCTGCAGGAGCCGGCGCGCAGGGCGGCGGAGCAGTTGGCGGGGAAATATCTGGAAGTGTAGGGGCTGGACTTGCGCTGTTGCCACTGACGCATTCGCGGGCAAGTCGCAGCGGCGAACCGCCGCTCCCACAACAGCCCTCGTAACTTCTGAATACGGTGCTGTTACCTGTAGGAGCGGGCTTGCCCGCGAAACGCACGCCGCGGTATCAGCTTTGGCCGGCTGGACTCACCGGTGCCGACGGCGTATTGCCAGCCGGTACGGCGCTCGGTGCTGGCGCCGCAGCAGCGGCCGGAGCTGCGGGCTTGGCAGCGACCGGTTTCGCGGCCGCAGGCTTGGCCGGGGCTTTCTTCACTGCAGGTTTCTTGGCTGCAGCCGGTTTGGCAGCGGGCTTGGCGGCCGGTTTGGCTGCAGCAGGCTTGGCAGCCGGCTTCGCCGCAGCGGTCTTGGCTGCAGGTTTTGCCGCAGCGGCCTTAACTGCAGGCTTGGCAGCCGGTTTTGCCGCCGCAGTCTTGGCAGCCGGCTTGGCGGCGGGTTTTGCGGCGGGTTTTGCCGCAGCCTTGGCCAAAGGCTTGGCAGCGGTCTTGCTCGCGGCAGCCTTGGACGCCGGTGCCACCGAGGCGCCGGTCAACTTCTCGATCTGCTTGGTCAGGCTGTCGACCTGCTGGTGCAGCGCCTTGATCTCGTTACGGCTGGGGACGCCCAGGCGCGAGATTGCACTGTTCAGACGCTTGTCGAACGCCTCTTCCAGCTCGCTCCACTTGCCCAGCGCGCGATCCTTCACATCGGAGACCCGCGAGGTCGTCGCCGACTTGGCCGCAACGGCATCCTTCTTCGCCTGCTTTTCAGCCTTCTCGCCGTCCTTCACCAGCGAATCGAACAGCTTGGGACCATCCTGGTCGACCTTGGAGTAGATCCCCAGACCAGCCAGCCAGATCTTGCGGGAGTACTTCTCGATCCCGCCGATCCAGGAGCTGCCTTCTTTTTCGGTGTTCTTCTTGCCAGCCATCCTGCTCTCCTTATGGTTTGCGCGCGACACGCTCGAGCAACTCGGTCAGCTGTTCGAGTTTGATGGACAACGCCTCAACGTCATGTTTAGACGGAATGCCGATGCGATTCAAGGCGCGGGCCACCCGTGCGTCGAAAGCCTTTTCGATTTTGTCGAGCTGGACCTCGACCTTGCCGCGTACCCGGCTCACTTCCTCGGCCGCTTCGTCGAGCTGGCCGTTGGCCGCGTCGAGCTTCTTGTCGAGGGTTTTCTTGCCGCGTTTCTCGACGACTTCACCGGCCTTGACCAGCTCCTTGAAGTACTCCGAGCCTTCCTGGCCGACACGGGCATAAGCGCCGACGCCGGCGAGCCAGATCTTGCGCGCGTAGCCGCGCACTTCGCTCAGGGTGCTGTCCTGGGCGTCTTCTTTCTTTTTCAGGGTCAACTTGGCCATGCTCTGCACCTCACGTTCGGTGTGGATGGAGGAACTGCCCTTGGAATGCGGGCTTGAGCATGAAGATAGGGTGGGAAATTAGAATTCTCACCCTAAGGTGAAGGGCCAGGGTCGCCGTGCAGCCCCGCGCCTCAGGCCAGCGCCTTGTCCAGCGCGCGCTCGATCTCGCCCTTGATGGTGCCGCTCATCATCGACAGCATCATGCCCAGCTTCAGCTCGACACGGATGGTGTCCTCGCCAATGTGCACGCTACCGTTGGCGCCGCTGCGCGCGACATCGACGCGGTCGCCGTTCCAGGTGGCCTTGAGGTCGTACTCGCGCGACAGCTTGTCGACCAGGCCTTCGGCCTTGGCCCGGGCAGCTTCGCGGCCGAGGGAATGTTTGCGTTCGACGCTGATCTGAGTCATTCGGGGTATCCAGGCAATGAAGACATAATCGGCATTATGCCCGCGCCCGCGACACGGCACACCCCGCCAAGACAAATCCGCCCGTTCACCCTAGAATGGCGGTAATTTTTTCCGGTGAAGCGATATGAACGACCAGCGCAAAGGCGACCACGCCGAACCCACCACCCACTTTGGCTACCAGGACGTCCCCGAGAGCCAGAAGGCGAAGAAGGTCGCCGAGGTCTTCCACTCCGTGGCCGCCAAGTACGACCTGATGAACGATGTGCTCTCCGGCGGCCTGCACCGCCTGTGGAAGCGCTTCACCATCGAGCTGTCCGGTGTGCGCACCGGCAACCGCGTGCTCGACATCGCTGGCGGCACCGGCGACCTGGCAGCCAAGTTCTCGCGTCTGGTCGGCCCGACCGGCCAGGTCGTACTGGCCGACATCAACGAATCGATGCTCAAGGTCGGCCGTGATCGCCTGCTCGACCGTGGCGTGGCCGGCAACATCGAGTTCGTCCAGGCCGATGCGGAAAAGCTGCCCTTCCCCGACAACCACTTCGACTGCGTGACCATCGCTTTCGGCCTGCGCAACGTGACGCACAAGGATGAAGCCATCCGTTCGATGCTGCGTGTGCTCAAGCCCGGCGGCCGCCTGCTGGTGCTAGAGTTCTCCAAACCCACCAACAAACTGATGTCGCGCGCCTACGATGCCTACTCCTTCGCCTTCATGCCCCTGGCCGGCAAACTGATCACCAACGACTCGGAAAGCTATCGCTACCTGGCCGAATCGATCCGTATGCACCCCGACCAGGAAACGCTGAAAAGCATGATGGTCGATGCCGGCTTCGACCGCGTCACCTACCACAACATGACCAGCGGCATCGTCGCCGTGCACCGGGGAATCAAGCCCTGATGCTCCTGGCCGGGCTGCTCGCCAGCGTCGAGCACGGGCTCAACCGTGTGCTGCGCATGGACAGCACGGCGCTGCCGCGCCTGGGTGCGCTGGAAGGCAAGGTGATCGCCATCGACTGCCGCCAGCCCGCCCTGCAGTTGTTCATCCTGCCCGACCATGAGGGCCTGATGCTCGCCGCGCATTGGGAGGGCGAGGTCGACTGCACCCTGCGTGCCCCAGCCGGCAGCCTGGCCCAGTTGGCCTTCGCCAAGGACAAGAACGCCGTACTGCACAGCCCGCAGGTCGAACTGCATGGCGACAGCGCGGTGCTGCTCGACCTGGTCGGCGTGCTGCAGGACCTGGAGCTCGACTGGGAGTACGAGCTGTCGCGCTGGCTGGGGCCGGTCCCCACCGCGCTGATCGCCGGCCACCTGCGCCTGCGCGCACGCTGGACCCGGCAAGGCCTGTCGCGCTTCAGCCAGAACCTGTCCGAATACCTCGCCGAGGAATCGCGCACCCTGGTCGGGCAGCGCGAAGCCGAAGCGGCATTCAGCGAGCTCGATGCGCTGAAGGTCGATATCGAACGTCTCGAGGCGCGCATTCGTCGCCTTTCCCACACTCTTGATTCCAGCGATAACGCATGAAGCTGCTCGCCGTCCGCCGTCTGTTGCGCATCCAGCGCGTCGTGATCCGCTACCGTCTCGATGACCTGCTGTTCGACCTCCCCCTGCCCTGGTGGCTGCTCAGCCTGCGCCTGCTGATGCCCTGGCGCTGGCTGCCGCGCAAGCCCAGCGAGCTCAGCCGGGGCGCGCGCCTGCGCCTGGCCCTGCAGGACCTGGGGCCGATCTTCATCAAGTTCGGCCAACTGCTCTCCACCCGCCGCGACCTGCTGCCAACGGACGTCGCCGACGAGTTGATGCTGCTGCAGGACCGCGTGCCACCGTTCGACCCACAGAAAGCCGTGGCGCTGATCGAAGCGCAGCTCGGCGCGAAAGTCGGCGAGGTGTTCAGCCGCTTCGACGTCGAACCGCTGGCCTCCGCCTCGGTCGCCCAGGTCCATGCCGCACGCCTCAAGACCGGCGAAGAGGTGGTCGTGAAGGTGGTTCGCCCGGGCCTCAAGCCCGTGATCGCCCAGGACCTGGCGTGGTTGTTCCTGATCGCCAAGGTTGCCGAACGGGCCTCCGCCGATGCGCGCCGCCTGCACCCGGTGGAAGTGGTCAGTGACTACGAAAAGACCATCTACGACGAGCTCGACCTGCTGCGCGAAGCGGCCAACGCCAGCCAACTGCGCCGCAACTTCGAAGGCTCGGAGCTGATGTACGTGCCGCAGGTGTACTGGGACCTGTGCCGCCCGAAAGTGCTGGTAATGGAGCGCATCTACGGCGTGCCGGTCACCGACATGGCCACCCTGGCCGACCAGCGCACCGACATGAAGCTTCTGGCCGAGCGCGGCGTCGAGGTGTTCTTCACCCAGGTGTTCCGTGACAGCTTCTTCCACGCCGACATGCACCCGGGCAACATCTTCGTCAGCACGGTCAAGCCGTGGAGCCCGCAGTACATCGCCATCGACTGCGGCATCGTCGGCAGCCTGACCGCCGAAGACCAGGACTACCTGGCACGCAACCTGATCGCCTTCTTCAAGCGCGACTACCGCCGCGTGGCGCAGTTGCACATCGATTCGGGCTGGGTGCCGGCGCACACCAAGGTCAACGAATTCGAAGCGGCGATCCGCACCGTGTGCGAGCCGATCTTCGAAAAACCGTTAAAGGATATTTCCTTCGGCCAGGTGCTGATGCGTCTGTTCCAGACGGCCCGCCGCTTCAATATGGAAGTTCAGCCGCAGTTGGTACTGCTGCAGAAAACCCTGCTCAACATCGAAGGCCTGGGGCGCCAGCTGTACCCCGACCTGGACCTGTGGAGCACCGCCAAACCCTATCTGGAACGCTGGATGCGCGAACGCATGAGCCCCAAGGCGGTGTTCGGCAACCTCTACAGCCAGGCCGAGCAGTTGCCGCACCTGGCCGACATGACCCGCGACCTGCTCGAACGCCTGTCGCAACCGCACCTGCACGACCCGCAACTGCCGGAGCGTCGCCGTGCGGGCGACAACTGGGCACTGCGCCTGCTCGGTGCCGGCCTGCTCGGTGGCGGCGCGACCCTGGCCGCCGGTGCCGCGAGCCTCAGCGCTCCGGCCGCCTGGCCGGCGTGGCTGATGCTGGTTGCCGGGCTCTACCTGATCGTGCGCCGATAGCCAGCCGCGCTGCTGGCTGGCACACTAGGCGCAAAGGGCCCGGTACGGGAGCGGGCCTGTTTTGGAGTCGACGATGAAAGACTGGCTGGACGAGATCAAGTGGAACAGCGATGGCCTGGTACCGGCGATCGCCCAGGACCACAAGACCGGGCGCGTGCTGATGATGGCCTGGATGAACCGTGAGTCGCTCGCCCTGACTGCCGCCGAGAACCGCGCCATCTACTGGTCGCGCTCGCGGGGCAAGCTGTGGCGCAAGGGCGAAGAGTCCGGCCATGTGCAGAAACTGCATGAACTGCGCCTGGATTGCGACGCCGACGTGGTCATCCTGATGGTCGAGCAACTGGGCCATATCGCCTGCCATACCGGCCGTGAAAGCTGCTTCTATCGCGTCTTCGAAAACGGTGAGTGGAAGATCGTAGACCCGGTTCTGAAAGATCCTGACACCATCTACCACGCGGGGCACTGAACATGAGCGACACACTTGATCGCCTGGCCGAAGTGCTCGAGCAACGCAAGCAGGCGGCCCCCGACAGCTCCTACGTGGCGAGCCTCTACCACAAGGGCCTGAACAAGATTCTGGAAAAGCTTGGCGAAGAGTCGATCGAGACGATCATCGCCGCCAAGGACGCCGCCGTGAGCAAGGATTACAGTGATGTCATCTATGAAACCGCCGACCTGTGGTTTCATAGCCTGGTGATGCTCAGCGCACTGGGGCAGCATCCACAGGCGGTACTGGACGAACTCGACCGCCGCTTCGGGCTTTCCGGCCATGACGAGAAGGCCGCGCGCCAACCGACCTGATCGCCATGCCCCTGCAGGAGCGGGCTCGCCCCCGCGATAACGCCCGCTCAGGCTACACATCATTCAAGGGAGTACACCATGGGTATCTTTGACTGGAAACACTGGATCGTCCTGCTGGTCGTCGTGGTGCTGGTGTTCGGCACCAAGAAGCTGAAGAACTTCGGCAGTGACCTGGGCGAATCGATCAAGGGCTTTCGCAAGGCCATGAACGAGGAAGAGAGCAAGCCTGCCGAGCAGACTCCGCCGCCTGTCCAGCCGTCCGTGCAACCCACCCAGCAGCCGCACAACACCGCGCCGCTGAACCAGCCGCACACCATCGAGGGCCAGGCTCAGCCGGTCCAAGAGCCACAACGGAAAGACTGACCCATGTTCGGCATCAGCTTCAGCGAGCTGCTGCTCGTCGGCCTGGTTGCCTTGCTGGTGCTCGGCCCCGAGCGCCTGCCCGGCGCCGCGCGTACCGCGGGGTTGTGGATCGGCCGGCTCAAGCGCAGCTTCAACAGCATCAAGATGGAAGTCGAGCGCGAAATCGGTGCCGATGACATCCGCCGCCAGTTGCACAACGAGCACATCCTGCAGATGGAACAGGAAGCCAAGCGCATCCTCAACCCGCAGACACCGCCCGCGCAGCCCGTGAACACAGCGGCCGCGAGCGAGACTCCCGCACCTGCCGCCGACGCCAATGCCGCCCCTGCGGCGCCCACGACCACCCCTGAGCCGCACCGGCCGCCCCGAGCCCCATGAGCGAAACTCCGGAACAC
The DNA here is from genome assembly GCF_014268985.1 of Pseudomonas sp. RW10S2. Classification (NCBI taxonomy): domain Bacteria; kingdom Pseudomonadati; phylum Pseudomonadota; class Gammaproteobacteria; order Pseudomonadales; family Pseudomonadaceae; genus Pseudomonas; species Pseudomonas sp. RW10S2. The sequence goes on from NZ_JABWRO010000047.1 coordinate 30,883, forward strand.
GACCAGCCCATGCCGCTGGTCTCGCACCTGACCGAACTGCGCACCCGCCTGCTGCGTTGCGTCGCCGTTATCTTCCTGATCTTCGCCGGGCTGTTCTCCTTCGCCCAGCAGATCTACACCCTGGTCTCGGCGCCCTTGCGTGCGCACTTGCCGGCCAACGCGACGATGATCGCCACCGATGTGGCCTCGCCGTTCCTCACGCCGTTCAAGCTGACCATGATCGTCTCGCTGTTCCTGGCCATCCCGTTCATCCTCCAGCAGATCTGGGGCTTCATCGCACCGGGGCTGTATCGCCATGAAAAGCGCATCGCCATCCCGCTGCTGATCTCCAGCATCATCCTGTTCTACGCCGGCATGGCCTTCGCCTACTTCCTGGTGTTCCCGCTGATCTTCGGTTTCTTCGCCAGCGCCACCCCTGAAGGCGTGTCGATGATGACCGACATCGCCAGCTACCTCGACTTCGTCATGACCCTGTTCTTCGCCTTCGGCGTCGCCTTCGAGATTCCGGTGGCCGTGGTGCTGCTGGTGTGGATCGGCGTGGTCGATGTGAAGTACCTGAAGAAGATCCGTCCCTACGTGATCATCGGCTGCTTCGTGGTCGGCATGATCCTCACGCCACCGGACATCTTCTCGCAAACGCTGCTGGCCGTGCCCATGTGGCTGCTGTTCGAGATCGGCGTGCTGTTCGGCGGCCTGATCCGCAAGCGCAGCCATCCGCAGGATGAAGCTGCGGACGACCACAACGACCAGCCGCCAGCGACCCAGGCGTGAACCTGCTGCTGCTCGAGGAGGCCGACTTCGTCGCGGCCGACCGTGTCGTACTGGCCGACCGCCGCTTCACGCACATGCAGGACATCCACCGCGTGGCGGTGGGCGACAACCTGCGCGTAGGCCGCATCGGCGGCCTGATGGGCCAGGCCGAGGTGATCCGCCTGGAGGGCCACGAAGCCGAGCTGCGGGTCAGCTTCGACCAGCAACCACCCGCGAAGCTGCCGCTCACCCTGGTGCTGGCCGTCCCCCGCCCCAAGATGCTGCGCCGACTGTTCCAGACCATCGCCACCCTTGGCGTGCCACGGCTGGTCCTGGTCAACAGCTACAAGGTCGAGAAAAGCTTCTGGCAGACCCCGTTCCTGCACCCGGACAGCATTCGCGAAAACCTGATCCTGGGCCTTGAGCAGGCACGCGATACCGTGCTGCCGGAAGTCATCATCGAAAAACGCTTCAAACCCTTCGTCGAAGACCGGCTGCCCGCCATCGCCGACGGCACTCTCGGCCTGGTTGGCCATCCCGGCCCCTACCCGGGCTGTCCCCGCGCGGTGCAAGGGCCGGTGACCCTGGCGATCGGCCCGGAAGGCGGTTGGATCCCCTACGAAGTGGAACTGCTGGGCAAGGCCGGCCTGGCCCCCGTACAACTGGGCGAGCGCATCCTGCGCGTGGAAACAGCGGTCACGGCTCTGCTTTCCCGAATATTCTGACCATTCGGTCAGCATCCTGCCATCAAGTTTCTCCCCAACAGGCCGATGGCCTTGCAACACAAGAAAATTCTGGCTTTTCAAGTCGCCGGGGAGATCGTCATGTACGGAAAGGTTGTCCAGTCGCTGGGAAACGTGAGCGTCAGTCGCAAACTGGGGGCCGGCTTCGGCCTGGTACTGTTGTTGACCATGGCGATCACCGCCACAGGCTGGCGCGGCATGGACTCGATCATCGACCGCGGTGACAAGCTGGGCAACATCTCCGTGATCCTCGGCTACAGCCAGGACCTGCGCATCGCCCGCCAGCAGTACGAACGTAATCGCGACGACGCATCGGCGGGTGAGCTGGAAAAAGCGCTCGGCAAGCTCGAGCAGCAGGTCGAGATGATGCTCGGGCAGATCGAGCATCCGCAGGATCACCAGCGCCTGGAGCAGCAGCGTCAAGCCGTGCGCCAATACCGCCAGGCCTTCGTCGAGCTCAAGCAGGCCGGCCAGCGTCGTGAAGCCGCCCGCAGTGTGCTGGGTGACAGCGCCGACAAGGCCGCTGCGCTGATCGGCCAGGTGCAGCAACGCCTTGCGCAAGGTGGCGACATCAGCCTCTATCAACAGATCGTGCAGGCCAGCGCCTTGCTCCAGCAGGCGCGCTTCCAGGTGCGCGGCTACACCTATAGCGGCAAGGCCGAATTCCAGCAGACTGCGCTGGATGCCATCGACCAGGCGCTCGCTGTGCTCAAGGCCCTGCCGGCCAGGGTGCCCGCCGAATACGCCGCCAGTCTCGATGATGCCGCCAATGCCATGGGCGCCTATCGCGATGCGGTGAACCAGTTTGGCGCCGCGCAGACCAGCGCCGAGCAGACCTTGCAACGCATGGTCGTACAGGGCCAGGTGCTGATGGATGCCGGTACGCAGATGACCGCATCGCAGACCGCCGTGCGCAACAGTGGTGCCCTGCAGGCCAAGACCCTACTGGGCGGAGCCAGTGCCCTTGCCCTGCTGCTAGGCATCATTGCCGCCTGGGCCATCACCCGGCAGATCGTCGTGCCCCTGCGCCAGACCCTCAGCGCCGCCGAACGCGTGGCCAGCGGCGACTTGAGCCAGGAACTGCAGGTGCAACGTCGCGACGAGCTCGGACAACTGCAAGCCAGCATGCAACGCATGACCCAGGGCCTGCGCGAACTGATCAGCGGCATCGGCGACGGTGTCACCCAGATCGCCAGTGCTGCCGAAGAGTTGTCGGCCGTCACCGAGCAGACCAGCGCCGGGGTCAACAACCAGAAAGTCGAGACTGACCAGGTGGCGACCGCCATGAACGAAATGGCAGCCACCGTGCAGGAAGTGGCGCGCAACGCGGAGCAGGCTTCTGAAGCGGCGCTGATGGCCGACCAGCAGGCTCGCGAGGGTGATCGGGTGGTTGGCGAGGCCATCGCCCAGATCGAACGCCTGGCCACCGAAGTCGGGCACTCCAGCGAAGCGATGAACCAGCTTAAGACCGAGAGCGACAAAATTGGCAGCGTGCTCGACGTGATCAAGTCGGTCGCCCAGCAGACCAACCTGCTGGCCCTCAACGCCGCCATCGAGGCCGCCCGCGCGGGTGAGGCCGGCCGTGGTTTTGCCGTGGTCGCCGATGAAGTGCGCAGCCTGGCCCAGCGCACGCAGCAATCCACCGAAGAAATCGAAGAGCTGATCGCCAGCCTGCAAAATGGCACCCAGCGCGTCTCCAGCGTCATGGACAGCAGCCGCGAGCTCACCGACAGCAGCGTGGAACTGACCCGTCGTGCCGGCAGCTCGCTGGAAACCATCACCCGCACCGTGTCCTCGATCCAGTCGATGAACCAACAGATCGCCACTGCGGCCGAACAGCAGAGCGCGGTGGCCGAGGAAATCAATCGCAGCGTGATGAATGTACGGGATATTTCCGACCAGACCTCGGCGGCGAGCGAGGAGACCGCAAGTTCCAGCGTGGAGCTGGCGCGGCTTGGCACCCACCTGCAGGGCCTGGTGGGACGTTTCCGCCTCTGAGCAGGGTGCTTGCCCTGCAGGGCGCGGAATAATCACCACGCTATTGAGGACTTTTCCCACTCGATTTGCAGGTCGAGTCTCACGCGATCTCTGCCGATGAGCAGGAGGGCCATGCTGGCAACCCAACAGCATGGCCCTTCTCTCAAATGGATGGAGACTCGCCATGTTCGGATACCTCAACCACCACCTCGGCAACATGAGCGTCCGCCTCAAGCTCACCCTCGGCTTCGCCGTGGTCCTGTTGCTCACCCTCGCCACCACCGTCAGCGGCTGGCGCGCCCTGGACGACGCCATCATTCGCTCGCAGCAGCTCAGCGAGATCATCCAGATCAATGACCTGAGCAAAGACCTGCGCGCCGAGCGCATCACCTACCGCGTGCTGGCCGACGACACCAGCAAGGCACGCATCGACGCGATCCTCGACCAGCTCGAACGCCGGCTCACGCTGCTTCAGCAACGCAGCAGCGTCGATCAGTCGCGCGAGCTGCTCAGCGAGAAGCTGCGCCAGTTGCAACGCCTGCGCGAACATTTCGCCGAGCTGCTGCGCGCAGTCGGGAGCCGCACCGAGCTGCGCACGATCATGCAGGACAAGGACCGGATACTGGATGAAGTCATCGACGACCTGCAGACCCAGGCTCTGCTCAAGCTTCCCGCCGACCAACCGCAGGGCAACCTGCTCGGGCTGATGGATACGCTCACGCGCCAGGTCGACAGCGCCAACCAGCAAAGCCTGGTCCCTGCCTACACGTTCTCGCCCGTCGAGGACTTCGCTCAGGTCGGCAATACGGCGCTCGATGCCGCGCAAGTCAGCCTGGAACAGATGCTCACGGCGCTCGCCCCGCTCGCATTGCCGAGCGACCTCATGGCGCGCCCCACGCTCGCCCTGGCCCAGTACCGGACCAGCCTGGAGCAATACCGCCGAGCAGCGATCCGCGTCGAACAACTGCAGAACGACATGGAAACCATGGGTAATGACCTGAGGGACGCCAGCGTGACACTGGCCGAGCAGAAAGTCGCACAACGCGACCATGAGGCTGTGGCCGCGCGCTCGATACTGACCAGCGTGGCACTGCTCGCCCTCGCGGTCGGCGTGCTGGCCGGTTGGTTGATCACTCGGCAGATCACCCAGCCCTTGCGCCAGACCCTGGCCCAGGCCGCGCGGATCGCCCGCGGTGACCTCAGCCACGTGGAGACGGTGGCGCGGCGCGACGAAATGGGCCAGTTACAAAGCAGCATGCGCGAGATGACCCTGAGCCTGCGCCAGTTGATCGGCGGCATCGACCAGAGCGTCGAGCACTTGTCACAAGCGGCCTCGCAACTGGCCGGAGCCAGCGCCGACACGCTCGAGCGCATCACTCAGCAGCGCGAAGAAACCGACCAGGTGGCCACGGCGATGAACCAGATGAGCGCGACCGTGCAGGAAGTGGCGCAGAACGCCGAACATGCCTCATTGGCCGCAACCGACGCTGACCAGCAGGCGCAAATGGGCGATCAGGTGGTGGCCGAAGCCATCGAGCGTATCGAACAGCTGGCAACGCAGATGGACCGCTGCCTCGCCTCGATGCAACACCTGGCGGGGGAAAGCCAACGGATCGGCAGCATCCTGGATGTGATCAAGTCGGTTTCCGAACAGACCAACCTGCTGGCCCTCAATGCCGCCATCGAAGCGGCGCGTGCCGGCGAAGCCGGTCGCGGCTTCGCGGTGGTGGCCGATGAAGTGCGGGGCCTGGCCCAGCGCACTCAACAGTCGACCGAGGAGATCGAGCACCTGATCGAGAGCCTGCACAAAGGTACCGATGAAGTCACCTCGCTGCTCGACAGCAGCAGGACCCTGACCGAGCAGAGCGTCGATCTGAGTCGCCGAGCGGGCGATGCACTGGGGCAGATCACCCGGACCGTGTCGAACATCCAGGGCATGAACCAGCAGATCGCCACCGCCAGCGAAGAACAGAGCGTGGTGGCCGAGCAGATCAACCGCAGCGTGATCAGCGTGCGCGAGGCCTCCGATCACACCAGTTCGGCGAGCGAGCAGACGGCCACTTCCAGTGGCGAACTGGAGCAACTGGGGCAGCAGTTGCGCGGGATGGTGGGGAGGTTCAGCTTGTAGGAGCGGCGGTTCGGCGCCCCGACTTG
>NZ_JABWRO010000048.1:0-36005 GCF_014268985.1 Pseudomonas sp. RW10S2
GCGATAGGGCTGGCCCAATCAATCGATATTCCGGGGCAGGAACAAGGTCACCCGCAACCCACCCTCACGCAGGTTCAACAAACTCACCTCCCCGCCATGGCTGTGGGCGATATTACGCGCGATCCCCAGCCCCAGCCCATACCCCTGCTGCTGCCCCGCCAGGCGGAAATGCGGCTCGAACACCTGCTCCAGGCGCTGCTCCGGCACCCCCGGCCCCTGGTCGTCGACCTGCAGCACGAAGGCCTCGGTGCTGTCGATGATGCGCAGGTGCGCACGCTCGCCGTACTTGATGGCGTTGTCGATCAGGTTGCCGATGCAGCGGCGCAGCGCCAGCGACTTGCCAGGGTACGGCGCCAGCGCGCGGCCCTCCAAGGTGATGCGCCCATCGCCCAGGTAGGGTTCGGCAAGAATCTCCAGTACCTGGTTGAGGTCGATCGGTTCGATGTTTTCGTGGATGTCGGTATCTTTCACGCATTGCAGCGCGCCCTTGACCAGCAGCTCCAGCTCGTCGAGATCGCGGCTGAACTTGGCCTGCAGGTGCTCGTCTTCAAGCAGTTCCACGCGCAGGCGCAGTCGGGTGATCGGCGTGCGCAGGTCGTGGGAGATGGCGCTGAACAGCTGCGAGCGTTCGGTCAGGTAGCGGCTGATGCGCTCACGCATGGCATTGAACGCGCGCCCCACCTCGACCACTTCGCTGCCGCCACCTTCAGCCACCGGCGGCACGTCCGCCCCCAGTGACATCTCCCGCGCCGCCCGCGCCAGGCGCTTGAGCGGCCAGCTCTGCCAGTGCACCAGCAGGCCGATGAACAACAGCAGCAACAGGGTGGTCAGGGCGATGAAGCCGATCTGCTGGCGCGGCAGGCGCTCGGGTTCAAGGCCGGTATAGGGCTCGGGCAGCAGCGAGGCGATGTACAGCCACTCGCCTTCGTCCAGGCGGATCTGGGTGACCAGCACCGGCGGATTGAGCGGTTCGAGGGTCAGCGCGTAGTGGGCCCAGGAGCGCGGCAGCTCGTCGAGCTTCAGGCCGCTGTTGAAGATGCGCAGGTCGTCGGGGCTGACGAACTCGACGGAGATTTCCATCTGCTGGCCCAGGCGTTCGTGCAGCACCTGCTGGAACACCTCGATCACCGCCTGCTTGCGCGGGGTGATGGGCAGCACCGGCATGCCCAGCGGCTTTTCGTTGAGCGAGACGAAAAAGCGCGTACCGCCCATGCTGCGCAACTGGTCGAGCACCATCGGCCGGTAGGCCACCGGCAGGGAACGGAAGTAGCTGACGCTGGCGCTCATCGAGTGCGCAAGGCTGCTGGCGCTGGCGCGCAGCCCCTGCAGCTGGCTGGCGCGCAGTTGGGCGACCCAGATCACGCTCGACAGCCCCTGGGCGATCAGCACCACCAGCAAGGTGAGCAGCAACATGCGCCCGAGCAGCGAGCGCGGCAACAGGCGCAAGCGGCGCTCGGTGGCCTGCTCAGCCGGCACAGCTGACATTCGCTGCAAGCAGGTAGCCGCTGCCGCGCACGGTGCGGATCAGCCGCGGTGGCTTGTCGGTGTCGCGCAGGCGCTGGCGCAGGCGGCTGACCGCCATGTCGACGATGCGGTCCAGCGGCATCGGTTCACGCCCGCGGGTGGCATTGCCAATGGTGTCGCGGTCGAGGATCTGCTGGGGATGGTCGAGAAACAGCTTGAGCAGGGCGAAGTCGGCACCGGAGAGAATCACTTCTTCACCATCGCGGTGGAACAGGCGATGGCTGACCGTATCCAGGCGCCAGTCTTCGAAGGTGAGCACCGCGCTGGCAGGGGTGGCCGTGGTGAAGTCACAGCGACGCAGCAGGGCCTTGATCCGCGCCTGCAGCTCGCGCGGGCTGAATGGCTTGCCCAGGTAGTCGTCGGCGCCCAGCTCCAGGCCGATGACACGGTCGGCTTCATCGGAGCTGGCGGTGAGCATGATGATCGGCACCCGCGACTGACGCGGATGCTGACGCACCCAACGGCACAGGCTGAAGCCGTCCTCGTCGGGCAGCATCACGTCGAGGATCACCAGGTCGTAGTTGCCGGCATCCAGCGCGCGGCGAAAGCCCTGGCCGTCGGGTTCGGCATGGACCTGGAAGCCGGAGCGGCTGAGGTAGGTCTGCAGCAGCTCGCGAATGTCCTGATCGTCATCGACCATCAGGATGGTTTTACCGGCAGTGCTCACAATGAATTCCCTTGGGTCGGTACAGGTCTTGATGCCTGTTGTGGCGACATTCTATCGGCGTCGATGCCCTTCGCGGGCAAGCCCGCTCCTACAGTTTTTTGTGGGAGCGGGCTTGCCCGCGAATGGCACCACAACCGACCGTCAGTGGTCCAGCCTCTGCTGCAAGGCCACCCCGGCCCCGAGCAACCCGGAAAACTCCGCCGTCACCAACCATACCGGCACACCGGGGAAGTAGCCGCTCATGCAGCCCTTGTCGGCAAAGCTTGCCGCGAACCCGCTGCGCAGGAACAGCTCGGCGAAGCGCGGCACCACGCCGCCAACAATATAGACCCCGCCACGCGCCCCCAGGGTCAGCACATTGTTACCCGCGACACGCCCGAGAAAACGTGAGAACTGTTCGATCACCGCCAGGGCCTGCGGCTCGCCGCCCAGCGCGGCATCGGTGATCTGCGCCGGGGTCTTGTGACGGGGTGTGTCGCCATCCAGTGCACAGATGGCCTGGTACAGCCGCACCAGCCCACCACCACTGAGCACCGTCTCGGCGCTGACATGGCCAATCTGCCTGTGGATCTGCTGATGGATCGCCGCCTCGCGGGCATTGCCCACCGGCAGGTCGACATGCCCGCCTTCGCCCGGTAGCGCCATCCAGTGCTGCTCGCCAAGGCTCAGCAAGGTGCCGACGCCAAGGCCGGTACCCGCGCCGATGACCAGCGCCGGGCGCGCGGCGTCCGCCTGCCCAGGGCACACCTCTACGAACTCGCCAGGCTTGAGGCGGGTCATGCCCAGGGCCATGGCGGAAAAGTCGTTGATCAGCGACAGGCGCTCGACCTGCAGCACCTTGCAGAAGGCCGAGCGGCTCAGGCGCCAGTGATTGTTGGTGAAGCGGAACTCGTCGCCATCGACAGGGCCGGCTACCGACAGGCACACGTCCGAGACATCGCCACGCTTGAGGCCCTGGTCCTTGAGGTAGGCCTCGATGGCCTGCTCGGGGCTGGAATAGTCCGCTGTCGCCAGCACCTGCACCGCGTGCAGGTCATTGTCACGCCACAGGGCAAAGCGGGCGTTGGTACCGCCGATGTCACCGACCAGCGAGGCCTTCATTTGAAACGCTCCAGGGCAGAGGTAAAGGCGCTGGCGCCCTGCTCTGCCGGGCTGAACGCGACGCGCATGAAGCCGAACAGCTCGCGCCCGCACCCCAGGTCATTACCCAGGGGCGCATCAGGCTGATCGCGCCCGGCCAGCTCCTCGGCCGACACCATCAGTTGCAGCGTGCCTTCGACACCGTCGACGCGCACGATATCACCATCGCGCACCCGTGCCAGCGGCCCGCCGTCATACGCTTCGGGGCACACGTGGATCGCCGCCGGGATCTTGCCCGACGCACCAGACATGCGCCCGTCGGTAACCAGCGCGACCTTGTAGCCGCGGTCCTGCAGCACGCCGAGGAACGGCGTCAGCTTGTGCAGCTCGGGCATGCCATTGCAGCGTGGGCCCTGGAAACGCACCACGGCGACGAAATCGCGCTCCAATTCGCCAGCCTTGAAGGCATCGGCCAGCGACTGCTGATCGTGGAACACTCGCGCCGGAGCCTCGACCACCTGGTGTTCCGGCGCCACGGCGGAGACTTTCATCACCCCGCGCCCCAGGTTGCCTTCCATCACCCGCAGGCCGCCTTCGGCCGAGAACGGCCGCGAGGCCGGGCGCAGGATGTTTTCGTCCAGGCTGTGCTGCGGCCCTTCGCGCCACACCAGCTTGCCGTCGTCGAGGAACGGTTCCTGGGTGTAGCGGCGCAGACCGTGGCCGGCCACGGTATTGACGTCCTCGTGCAGCAGCCCGGCGTCGAGCAGCTCGCGGATCAGGAAGCTCATGCCGCCTGCAGCCTGGAAGTGGTTGATGTCGGCCTTGCCGTTCGGGTACACGTTCGACAGGGTCGGCACCACCTCGGAGAGGTCGGCCATGTCCTGCCAGGTCAGCTGGATCCCGGCAGCCTGGGCAATCGCCGGGATGTGCAGGGTGTGGTTGGTCGAACCGCCGGTGGCGTGCAGGGCGACGATGGAGTTGACCAGCGCCTTCTCGTCGACGATCTCGCCCAGGGGCATGAAGCTGCCACTGGCCTTGGTCATGCGCGTGACCTGCTGGGCCGCCTCGGCGGTCAGGGCATCGCGCAACGGGGTGTAGGGATTGACGAACGAGGCCCCCGGCAGGTGCAGGCCCATGACCTCCATCACCAGCTGGTTGGTGTTGGCCGTCCCATAGAAGGTGCAGGTGCCAGGGCTGTGGTAAGACTTCATCTCCGACTCCAGCAACTCCTCGCGGCTGGCCTTGCCTTCGGCGTAGCGCTGGCGCACGTCGGCCTTTTCCTTGTTGGAGATACCCGAAGGCATCGGCCCGCCAGGAACGAAGATGGTCGGCAGGTGGCCGAAGCGCAACGCACCCATCATCAGGCCAGGCACGATCTTGTCGCAGATGCCCAGCATCAGCGCGGCATCGAACATGTTGTGCGACAGGGCGATGGCGGTGGACATCGCGATCACTTCGCGGCTGGCGATCGCCAGCTCCATGCCAGGTTCACCCTGGGTCACGCCATCGCACATGGCCGGTACGCCACCAGCGAACTGGCCGACCGAGCCGATCTCGCGCAGCGCCTGTTTGATCTGTTCGGGGAAGTGCTGGTACGGCTGGTGCGCCGAGAGCATGTCGTTGTACGCAGAGACGATGGCCACGTTGGCGGCGTTCATCATCCGCAGGCTGTTCTTGTCCTGGCTGCCACAACCGGCCACACCGTGGGCGAAGTTGGCGCACTGCAGGCTGGCACGCATCGGGCCGTCGCTGGCCGCGCCGCGAATGAGCTCAAGGTAGCGTTCACGGGTGGCACGGCTGCGTTCGGTCAGCCTTGCGGTGACCTCAAGGATGCGCGGATGCATGTACTGGACTCCAGGCTATGTGTAAGGGCGACCTGAACCGGCATTTCCACTCCAAACGGTTGCGACCTAGGCTCAAGGCAGGGGCCGGAAAGGTCGTTGGCGTGGAAGGCTCGATCACTCGTTGTAGGTTTACCAAAATATTGCCACTAAAAATGCTTGTTTTCTATCTTGGAGTGAATAATCTTGTAATTCCAATAACAAAACCGTTTCAGTGAAGCTTCTACCCATTTTGTGCCATAGGCTTCACCCAGACTGCCAGAGGTAATGCCAATGACCCTTCGCATCGCGATCAATGGATTCGGCCGCATCGGACGCAACGTCCTGCGCGCACTCTATACCCAAGGCTACCGCCAGGACCTGCAGGTCGTCGCCATCAACGACCTGGGCGACAGCGCGATGAACGCCCACCTGCTCAAGTACGACAGCGTACATGGCACCTTCGATGCCACCGTGGAGGCCGATCATGAGAGCCTGACGGTCAACGGCGATCGCATCGCGGTCAGCGCCATCCGCAACCCCGCCGAACTGCCCTGGAAAGCCGAAGCCATCGATGTGGTGTTCGAATGCACCGGGCTGTTCACCGACCGCGCCAAGGCGGCGGCCCACATCACCGCCGGCGCCGGCAAGGTGATCATCTCGGCGCCGGCCAAGGGCGCCGATGCTACCGTGGTGTATGGCGTCAACCACGACGTGCTGCGCGCCTCGCACCAAGTCATCTCCAACGCCTCGTGCACCACCAACTGCCTGGCGCCGATCGCCCAGGTGCTGCAGCGTGAGTTCGGCATCGAGCAGGGGCTGATGACCACCATCCACGCCTACACCAACGACCAGGTGCTGACCGACGTCTACCACAGCGACCCCTACCGGGCCCGCTCGGCCACTCAATCGATGATCCCGAGCAAGACTGGCGCCGCCGAAGCCGTGGGCCTGGTGCTGCCGGAACTGGCCGGCAAGCTCACCGGCATGGCGGTACGGGTGCCGGTGATCAACGTGTCGCTGGTCGACCTGACCGTCAACCTCAAGCGCGAAGCCAGTGCCGACGAGGTCAACCGCTTGTTCCTCGAAGCCAGCCGCCATTCGCGCGTGCTCGGCTACAACAGCCTGCCGCTGGTGTCGTGCGACTTCAACCACAACCCGCTGTCGTCGATCTTCGACGCCAACCACACCCGCGCCAACGGCCGCATGCTCAAGGTGCTGGCCTGGTACGACAACGAGTGGGGCTTCTCCAACCGCATGTTGGACAACTGCCTGGCGCTGTTCCGGGCACAATGAAAAGGCCTTGGGGCTGCCCTGGCGGCCCCACCTTTACCCCTTCATGACATTTCTCCGCTTGACCTGGCGCATGGATGATAAGCATTATCATTCACCCCTCGTCGGCCAGGTTTCCCCGTGAGTCAGTCCCGGTTCAACTCAGTCTTCCTCACCCAGCGCCTCACCCTGCTGCGCACCTTGCAGCGCATGGTCGGCAACCCCAGCACGGCGGAGGACCTGCTGCAGGAAACCTACCTGCGGGTTACCCGCGCGCTGGGTGAGCGCCCTATCGAACACCTCGAACCCTTCGTGTTCCAGACCGCCCGCAACCTTGCCCTCGACCACTTGCGCGCGCGCCGCGTGCAGTCGCGCACTCTGGTCGACGATGTGCCCGAGCAGGTGCTGCACAATGTCGCCGCGCCGCTGGGCAACAGCGAGGATGCGGTGCATGCCGAGCAACTGCTCAAGCGCCTGAGCGTCAGCCTCGGCCAGCTCACGGCACGCCAGCAGCGCATCTTCATTCTCAGCCGCCTGCACGGTGCCAGCTACCTGGAAATCGCCGAGCAGTTGCAGGTCTCGGCCAGCACCGTGCAGAAGGAACTGAAGCTGATCATGGCGATCTGCATGGGTGTGGCCGACCGCCTCAAGTAAGCGACCGCTCGCCACCTGGGCAGGTGCTGGCTATTGCCATGCCTGCGCACAGCGCCGATCATCTGCAAAAAACGCCATGCAAGGATCCCCCGTGAGCAACCCCGCCCCTCGCCCATCGCCCGCCGAGCCAGACGCCCGCGCCCGCGCCATGGACGAAGCGCAGGACTGGCTGATCCGCCTGCAATGCCCCACCGAGCAGGACACCCAGGACTTCGAAGCCTGGCTGGGCGCCGCCGAGCAGAACGCCGAAGCCTATGTCGAAGTCGAAGCGTTGTGGAACGGCGTCACCCTGCGCCACCTGGCGAGCGATCTGCACCAACAGCGCCGCACTTCGCTGCGCGGGCGCCTGCGCAGCCACTGGAAACCGCTGGCCACGGCGGCCATGCTGGTGGTCGGGCTGTTCACCTTCGGCAACCTGCCAGTGCGCCTGCAGGCCGATCACCTGACGGTGGTCGGCGAACGCCAGCGGCTGCAACTGGACGATGGCGCCAAGGTGCTGCTCAACACCAACTCGGCCTTTGCCAGTGACCTGCGCGAAGGGCGCCAGGTTGCGCGGCTGTTGCAGGGCGAAGCCTATTTCGAAGTGCCCGGCGGCAACCAGCCGCCGCTTGAAGTCCAGGCCGGCCCCTTGCGCGCCCAGGTACGCGACACCAACTTCGCCGTACGCTACCTCGATGGCCAGGCGCAGGTGCGCGTGCAGCGCGGCGACGTCGACCTGCAGGCCGCCAGCGACCAGCGCATCCGCTTGAGCGCCGGTGACAGCATCAGCGTCGGGCCTGATGGCTTCGGTCAACGCCAGCGCGCCGACCTGCACAAGGAACTGGCCTGGATCGATGGCCGCCTGGTGTTCGAGAACTGCCCGTTGAGCCAGGTACTCGATGAACTGCGCCGCTACTACCCGGGCTGGATCATCAACCGCAACGACCACCTGGAACAGGTGGCCGTTACCGGCAACTACCGCCTGGACCAGCCCCTGGAGACCCTGCGCGCCCTGGCCCATATCACCTCGGCGCAGTTGCACGAATATCCGGCGGTGGTGATTCTCAACTGAGTGATGCCTGCGGGGGCGTCGAACCGCCGCCCCCACTAAATTATTTTTACGCGACTCCCACACCACGTCCGTCTCGTTATAGCCAATGCAACTGATTCTTGTTCGAAAACAAGAACTGCACTCACCTATAACAGTTCGCGCGACAGGGAGCGCTTCCGATGTCCTCAGGTCCAACCCGCCCTTCCCCCTCTTCCCGACGCATGGGGCAACTGTCCCTGCTGACCCTGGCACTGCTGGCCAGTGGCGCCTGCAGCCTGCCCGCGCTGGCCGCAGAGCCTGCCCAGGCCGCCAGCCCACGCATGGGCGACTACCGTTTCGCCATTGCCCAGCAGCCACTGGTCTCGGCAATCAATGCGTTCAGCGAAGTCACTGGCTGGCAGGTCGGCTTCTCCGCCGAGCTGGCCGAGGGCGTGGCTTCGCCGGGCGTGCAAGGGGCACTGGCACCGGAAGCGGCACTGCAGAAACTGCTGCACGGCACCGGCCTGGGCTTTCGCAAGATCGGCAACGGCAACGTCGTGCTCGAGCGCCAAACCGCAGGCAACGCCATCGCCCTGCAACAGTTGACCGTCAGCGCTACCCGCAGCGCCCAGGACGTAAGCCAGGTGCCGAGCACGGTTAGCGTGCAGACCCGCGAGCAACTGGACCGCCAGAACGTCAACGACATCAAGCAACTGGTGCGCTACGAGCCCGGCGTCTCGGTGGGCGGTGTCGGCCAGCGCAGCGGCCTGAACGGCTACAACATCCGCGGCATCGACGGCGAGCGGATCCTCACCCAGGTCGATGGCGTGTCGATCCCTGACAGCTTCTTCTACGGCCCCTACGCCCAGACCCAGCGCAATTACGTCGACCCCGAGATCGTCAAGCGCGTCGAGATCCTGCGTGGTCCGGCCTCGGTGCTGTACGGCAGCAACGCCATCGGCGGCGCGGTCAGCTACTACACCCTCGATCCGGACGACATCATCAAGCCCGGCAAGGACGTCGGCGCGCGCCTGAAGACCGGCTACAGCTCGGCCGACGAAAGCTGGCTGACCTCCGCCACCGTCGCTGGCCGCCAGGGCGACTTCGACGGTCTGCTGCACCTGAGCCAGCGCAACGGCCACGAGACCGAATCCTACGGTGGCCACGGCGGCACCGGCCTTGCCCGCACCGAAGCCAACCCGGAAGACGTGCGCACCACCAACGTGCTGGCCAAGCTGGGCTGGAACTACGCTGACGACGCGCGCCTGGGCTTCACCTACGAACACTACAAGGACGACCGCGACCAGAACATCCTCAGCGCGGTGGGCGGCCCATTCATCCCCGGCCGTGGTGCGTCGAACATGTATCGGATGCGTGAAGGCAACGACACCGTCACCCGCGAGCGCTTCGGCATCAACCACGAGTTCGGCCTCGACAGCCTGGTCGCAGACCACGTCAAGTGGAGCCTGAATTACCAGATCGCCAAGACCGACCAACGTACCGACGAGCTCTACTTCGCCTCCGGTCGCCAGGTGTTCCGCGACCGCCAGACCACCTACAAGGACCGCCAGTGGGTGTTCGATGGTCAGTTGGACAAAGCCTTCAGCATCGGCGAGACCGACCACCTGCTCACCTATGGCACCACAATCAAGCACGAGAAGGTCACCGGCTCGCGCAGCGGTACCGGCACTTGCCTGAACATCGGCGGCACCTGCCGCGCCATCGGCCAGAACAGCGCGAGTGATAGCCAGGCGCTGGTCAGCGACTTCCCGGACCCGACCATCAACACCTACAGCCTGTTCGCCCAGGACGAGATCCGCTGGAACAACTGGACCTTCCTGCCGGGTGCGCGTTACGACTACACCCGCATGGAACCGAAGATGACCGCCGAATTCCTGCGGGGCATCCAGGGCACCGGCGCGGCACCGTCCAGCGTCGACGATTCGGACAAGAAGTGGCACCGTGTCTCACCCAAATTCGGCATCACCTACGCCTTCAACGACAACTACACCTGGTATGGCCAGTACGCAGAAGGCTTCCGCACCCCAACCGCCAAGGCCATGTACGGGCGCTTCGACAACCCGACCTTGGGCTATCGCGTCGAACCCAACCCGAACCTGGAACCCGAGAAGAGCAAGAGCTACGAGACCGGCCTGCGCGGCAACTTCGACGCCGGCAACTTCGACGTGGCGGTGTTCTACAACAAGTACCGCGACTTCATCAACGAAGACGCCGTGCAGTCGGCCAACCTGGGCTCGACCTTCCAGGCCAACAACATCAAGCACGCGACCATCAAGGGTGCCGAGTTCAAGGGTCGCCTGAACCTCGACCACTTCGGTGCGCCGCAGGGCCTCTACACCCAGGGCTCCCTGGCCTACGCCCATGGCCGCAACGACGACAATGGCCAGCCGCTGAACAGCGTCAACCCACTGACCGCCGTGATGGGCCTGGGCTACGAACAGCAGAACTACGGCGGCCTGCTCAGCTGGACACTGGTCAAGCGCAAGAACCGTGTCGACGACTCCACCTTCTTCGCCCCCGACGGCGCCAGCAAGCAGTTCCGCACCCCAGGCTACGGCGTGCTGGACCTGACCGGCTTCTACAAGGTGACTGAAGACGTGACCGTCAATGCAGGTCTCTACAACCTCACCGACAAGAAGTACTGGCAGTGGGATGACGTGCGCGGCTACGACGGCCTTGGCGAGGCGGCAGTGACCCAGCCGGCCAACCTCGACCGCCTGACCATGCCGGGACGCAACTTTGCCATCAATGTGATCTGGGACATCTGATCCAGGCCAGCATCCCTGCGGGAGTGGCCCTGTGCCGCTCCCGCAAGGGACACCTCTCTCCCCCGCCCGAACACAAATGCCTCCCACTCCCAGGTGAGGTTTTTTTACTGTCCTGCGTCTTCTCTTTCGTCTTGTACCTAGACAGCCCCATTTCCCAAGGATGCACCCATGACCAGCCACACCTCCGAGCGCGCCGCCCTGCGCTCGCAACGCCTGAACCAGGTCACCCACGCACCGCACACCGAGCTGGACGCTCTGGTCAAGTCGCACGCGCCGTTCGACAGCCGCGAGAGCTTCGCCCGCTTCGTCGTCGCCCAGTACCTGTTCCAGTCCGAGCTGCAGGCGCTGTACACCGACCCAGCACTGATCGCCATCGTCCCTGACCTGGCCGAGCGTTGCCGGGCCGAACAGGCGCGCCTGGACCTGGCCGACCTGAACACCGAAGTACCCGCCCCGGTTGCCGGCGCTCTGGTCAAACCAAGCCTGGGCGAAGCCCTGGGCTGGATCTTCGTCTCCGAAGGCTCCAAACTGGGCGCAGCGTTCCTGATCAAGCGTGCCGTGGCCCTGGAGCTGTCCGACAGCTTCGGCGCCCGTCACCTGGGCGAGCCGGCCGGCGGCCGTGCAGAGGGCTGGAAACAGTTCACCCGCATCCTCGACGGCCTGGAGTTGTCGGCCGAAGAGGACGCCGCCGCCGAGCGTGGCGCAGTCGCTGCCTTCGAGCGCTTCACCGAGCTGCTCAAGCACGCCTACGCCACGGATGCCGCGCTGGCCTGAGACGCACCTGCCGGCCACCATTCGGGTGGCCGGACCGCTTTGCAGTGAGACCATGACCCGACTTGCCCGCTCCCGACTGTCCCGCCTGCTGTATGCGATCCTGGCTTATGTCAGCCTCGGGATAGGTCTGGTCGCCATCGTCATTCCTGGCTTGCCCACCACCGAGTTCATCCTCCTGGCCGCCTGGGCCGCGACCCGCAGTTCGCCGCGCCTGTCCGCCTGGCTGGAGAACCACCGTCTGTTCGGGCCGATCCTGTGGAACTGGCGCAACGGCAAGGTGATCCAGCGCCGCGCCAAGGTCAGCGCAACCATCAGCATGCTGCTGTGCGCAGGGTTGATGCTCACCGTTCTCGAACACCACTGGCCAGTGTTTCTTGCCATCGCCGGGATGACCCTGGGCAACCTGTGGATCTGGTCGCGCCCCGAACAACCCACCGCACCACTGCCCGCCCAACTGCAACGCTGAGCATTTGCATCCTTGCGCGGGATGTACTGCAATGGGATCCACTCAGGAGGATCCTGCATGCCCCAGTTGCTCGACACCATCGCCCGTGAACTGAAACTCGACCATGCCGCCCTGCGCTGGCACGGCGTCGGCGGGCTGCCCTCGACCTTCGCCGTCACCGACCTGGCCGCCGCGAGCATGGCCGCCGCCGGTCTGGCACTGGCCAGCCTGCTGCAGCGCCAGACCGACCACTGCCCGCTGGTCAGCATCGATCGGCGCCTGGCCTCGTTCTGGTTTGCCACCAGCCTGCGCCCCCAGGGCTGGCAGACACCGCCTCTGTGGGATGCCGTCGCCGGCGACTACCCCACCCGCGATGGCTGGATTCGCCTGCACACCAACGCTCCCCATCATCGCCAGGCCGCACTCGGCGTGCTGGGCACCCCGGCCGATCGCCAGGCGGTCGCCGAGCAGGTCCGGCGCTGGGACGGCGAGGCGCTGGAAAGCGCCGTGGTCGAAGCCGGAGGCTGTGCGGCGAAGATGCGCAGTTGGGCCGAATGGTGCGAGCACCCGCAGGGGCGGGCAGTGAACATGGAGCCACTGGTGTTGCGCGAGCATTTCGACGCGACAGCGCCATTGGCCTGGCAAGGCTGTGAAACACGTCCGCTGGCCGGCATCAAGGTGCTCGACCTCACCCGCATTCTCGCCGGCCCTACAGCCAGCCGTCTGCTGGCAGGCTTCGGCGCCGACGTGCTGCGCATCGACCCACCCGGCTGGGACGAACCGGCGGTGGTCGCCGAAGTCACCCTGGGCAAGCGCTGTGCACGCCTGGACTTGCGCGCGACGCCTGACCGCAAGGTGTTCGAGCGGTTGCTGGGTGAGGCCGACATCCTCCTGCATGGCTATCGCGCCGATGCACTGGGACATCTGGGTTTCGGCGCACAGCGCAGGCGTCAGCTCAACCCCGGGCTGATCGACGTCAGCCTCAACGCCTACGGCTGGAGCGGCCCCTGGCAGGAACGTCGCGGCTTCGACAGCCTGGTGCAGATGAGCAGCGGCATCGCCCGCGAAGGCATGCGCTGGAAACAAACGGAAAAACCCGTGCCTTTGCCGGTGCAGGCGCTCGACCATGCAACCGGGTACCTGATGGCGGCCGAAGCGATCCGTGGGCTGGAGCAGCGCCTGGGTGGAAGGGCCGGTTACCGGGCACGGCTGTCCCTGGCACGCACCGCCAAGCTGTTGGTGGAGCATGGAACGATGGGGGATGACTTGCCCCTGGCAGCAGAAACGCCCGAGGATCTCGACCCGCATCTGGAACGGACACCTTGGGGAACCGCGCAAAGGATCAGGGGGCCGTTGAAGGTTGGGCCTGCCCATATGCACTGGGCACGCGGGGCATGCGAGCTGGGCTCGGCTCAAGCGTGTTGGTGACGGTTACGACCTCCGCCCACTTACAAACTCAGCGCCCCCGAGTACAGCGCGTAAGCCGCCACCGCCGCCCCCACCAGCACCGCCGCGAATATCAGCTTCTCCCAGCGGCTGAACACCACCTGCCCCTGTTCATGCCTGGCCCGGGCAAACAGGATCACTCCCGGCGCATACAACAGCGCCGAAAGCAGCAGGTACTTGAGGCCCCCGGCATACAGCAACCACAACGCATAGACCAGCGCCAGCAACGCCACCGCCAGATCCTTGCGCCGCAGCCCCGCCTGCCCGGCATAGCTCTCGCCCCGCCAGGCCAGCAGCACGGCGTAGGCCGCCGACCAGAAGTACGGCACCAGAATCATCGACGACGCCAGGTAGATCAGGCTGGTATAGGTGCCGGCCGAAAACAGGGTGATCAGCAGGAAGCCCTGGATCATGCTGTTGGTCAGCCACAAGGCATTGGCCGGCACATGATTGGCATTTTCCCTGGCCAGAAAACGCGGCATGGTCTGGTCGCGAGCGGTGGCGAAGAGGATCTCGGCACACAGCAACGCCCATGACAGCAGCGCCCCAAGCAGCGACACCGCCAACCCGATACTGATCAGCATCGCCCCCCAGGGCCCGACGATATGCTCCAGCACCGAGGCCAGCGACGGGTTCTGCAACCCGGCCAGTTCAGGCCGGGTCATCACCCCCAGCGACAGCACGTTGACCAGCACCAGCAGCGCCAGCACCCCGAGAAAGCCGATCACCGTGGCCTTGCCGACATCCGACCGGTGCAGCGCACGCCCGGAGTAGACACTGGCGCCCTCGATGCCGATGAACACGAACACCGTCACCAGCATCATGTTGCGCACCTGCTCCAGCACGCTGCCGAACTTCGGATTGCCCAGCCCCCAGATATCGCGGGTGAAGATATCCGCGCGGAAGGCGAAGGCCGCGATGACGATGAAGATCAGCAGTGGCACGACCTTGGCCACCGTGGTGACCTGGTTGATGAAGGTCGCCTCCTTGATGCCGCGCAGCACCAAAAAATGCACCGCCCACAGCAACAGCGAAGCGCAGCCGATGGCTATCGGCGTGTTGCCTTCACCGAACACGGGAAAGTAGAAACCCAGGGTACTGAACAACAGGACGAAGTAGCCGACATTCCCCAGCCAGGCACTGATCCAGTAACCCCAGGCCGACGAGAAGCCCATGTAGTCGCCAAAGCCGGCTTTGGCATAGGCGTAGACGCCCGAGTCCAGGTCAGGCTTGCGGTTGGCCAGGGTCTGGAACACGAAGGCCAGCGCCAGCATGCCGACCGCAGTGATGGCCCAGCCGATCAGGACCGCGCCAACGTCGGCACGGGCGGCCATGTTCTGCGGCAATGAAAAGATCCCGCCGCCGATCATCGAACCGACCACCAGGGCGATCAGCGCCCCCAGGCGAAGCTTATGTCCCGGTTCGCCCATCTGCTGCTCCCTCACGCCTGTCGCCTGTATGAAACATAACGGCCATTACATATAAACGTTACAGCTTGTTTATTAATCAAAGCCATTAAAGCTATAGCACTCATAACGCATTTGTCTATATGACGACGGCGGCCAATGTGCACATTGTCGAGCAACTCGCAAATTCGCGACACCCTGTCGAAAGGCCCGTGAAAAATTTGCGAAACCGGTGAAAGCGACTAGCTTGAGAGTTCGCAAGCCAAACAGAGCGTTTGCTCTAGAAGTACATGGAGGTGCCAGCGCACAAGGCTTGCAGCAAAGCGGTCGGCACTCTTCAGGAGACCCGAGAAAGAATTTCTCTGACGCTGTTGCACCATGAACTGATCCACATCAGCGAATGACTACAGCGCCGGATTTATTCTGTCGTCAACTTTCTCCTGGCATGGAGTTGTTAAATGTCTGATTCTCCCGGAAAACTTAAACTCGGCGCATTAGTTGCACTTGTCGTGGGGTCGATGATTGGTGGGGGGATCTTCTCCCTGCCGCAAAACATGGCCGCCAGCGCGGGCGTAGGTGCCGTGCTGATCGGCTGGGCCATCACGGCCGTCGGCATGCTCACCCTAGCCTTCGTGTTCCAGACCCTGGCCAATCGCAAACCTGATCTGGATGGTGGCGTGTACGCCTACGCCAAGGCCGGCTTTGGCGACTACATGGGCTTTTCGTCGGCATGGGGCTACTGGATCAGTGCCTGGCTGGGCAACGTCGGCTACTTCGTCCTGCTGTTCAGCACCCTGGGGTACTTCTTCCCGGTCTTCGGTGAAGGCAACACCCCGGCAGCAGTGATCGGCGCATCACTGCTGCTGTGGGGCGTGCACTTCCTGGTCCTGCGCGGCATCAAGGAGGCGGCGTTCATCAACCTGGTCACCACCGTGACCAAAGTCGTGCCGCTAGCGCTGTTCGCACTGATCTGCCTGTTCGCCTTCAAGCTCGACGTGTTCACCGCCGACATCTGGGGCCTGGGCTCGCCCGACCTCGGCAGCGTGATGGACCAGGTGCGCAACATGATGCTGGTCACCGTATGGGTGTTCATCGGCATCGAGGGCGCAAGCATCTTCTCCTCGCGGGCGGCAAAACGCTCCGACGTGGGCAAGGCAACGGTCATCGGTTTCATCACCGTGCTGCTGTTCCTGGTGCTGGTCAACGTGCTGTCGATGGGCGTGATGACCCAGCCGGAGCTGGCCAAGCTGCAGAACCCGTCGATGGCCGCGGTGCTGGAGCATGTGGTCGGTCACTGGGGCGCGGTGCTGATCAGCGTCGGCCTGATCATCTCGCTGCTGGGGGCACTGCTGTCGTGGGTGCTGCTGTGCGCGGAGATCATGTTCGCCGCCGCCAAGGACCACACCATGCCCGAGTTCCTGCGCCGCGAGAACGCCAACCAGGTGCCGGCCAACGCCCTGTGGCTGACCAACGCCATGGTGCAGATCTTCCTGGTCATCACTCTGTTCTCCAACAGCACCTACCTGTCGCTGATCTACCTCGCCACCTCGATGATCCTGGTGCCCTACCTGTGGTCGGCGGCCTACGCGGTACTGCTGGCGGTGCGTAGCGAAACCTACGAACAGGCCCTCGCCGAACGCAAGAAAGACCTGATCATCGGCGGTATCGCCCTGTTGTACGCGATCTGGCTGCTGTACGCCGGAGGCGTGAAATACCTGCTGCTGTCGGCCCTGCTCTACGCCCCTGGCGCGATCCTGTTCGCCAAGGCCAAGCGCGAGGTCGGCCAACCGATTTTCACCAACGTGGAAAAACTGATCTTCGCCGCTGTGATCGTCGGCGCCCTGGTGGCGGCCTACGGGTTATACGACGGCTTCCTGACCCTTTGACCACGTCTTCGTATGATTGGAGGAATCATCATGTCCACGGATAAACAGAAATACGGCGTGCATTCCGAAGCCGGCAAGCTACGCAAGGTGATGGTCTGCGCCCCGGGACTGGCGCACAAGCGACTGACCCCCAGCAACTGCGATGAACTGCTGTTCGACGACGTGATCTGGGTCGACCAGGCCAAACGCGACCACTTCGACTTCGTCACCAAGATGCGCGAACGCGGCGTCGATGTGCTGGAAATGCACAACCTGCTGACCGACATCGTGCAGAACAAGGAGGCCCTGGCCTGGATCCTCGATCGCAAGATCACCCCCAATACCGTTGGCGTTGGCCTGACCAATGAAGTGCGCAGCTGGCTCGAAGGCCTCGATCCGCGCCACCTGGCCGAGTTCCTGATCGGCGGCGTGGCCGGCCAGGACCTGCCACAGAGCGAAGGCGCCGATGTGGTGAAGATGTACAACGACTACCTCGGCCACTCCAGCTTCATCCTGCCGCCCCTGCCCAACACCCAGTTCACCCGCGACACCACCTGCTGGATCTACGGCGGCGTCACGCTGAACCCGATGTACTGGCCGGCGCGACGCCAGGAAACCCTGTTGACCACCGCCGTGTACAAGTTCCACAAGGAATTCACCGGCGCCGACTTCCAGATCTGGTATGGCGACCCTGACAAGGAACACGGCAGCGCCACTCTCGAAGGCGGCGATGTCATGCCGATCGGCAAGGGCATCGTGCTCATCGGCATGGGCGAGCGCACCTCGCGCCAGGCCATCGGCCAACTGGCACAGAACCTGTTCGCCAAGGGCGCAGTGGAAAAAGTCATCGTCGCCGGCCTGCCCAAGTCGCGTGCCGCGATGCACCTGGACACCGTGTTCAGCTTCTGCGACCGCGACCTGGTCACGGTCTTCCCGGAAGTGGTGCGCGAGATCGTGCCGTTCATCATCCGCCCCGACGAAAGCAAGCCCTACGGCATGGATGTGCGCCGTGAGAACAAGTCGTTCATCGAGGTGGTCGGCGAGCAGCTCGGGGTCAAGCTGCGCGTGGTCGAGACTGGCGGCAACAGCTTCGCCGCCGAACGCGAACAGTGGGATGACGGCAACAACGTGGTGGCCCTGGAGCCTGGCGTGGTCATCGGCTACGACCGCAACACCTACACCAACACATTGCTGCGCAAGGCCGGGATCGAGGTCATCACCATCAGCGCCGGTGAACTGGGCCGTGGTCGTGGCGGCGGCCACTGCATGACCTGCCCGATCGTACGCGACCCTATCGACTACTAACGCCCTCGATCCGGCCCGCGCTTACGAGGCGTGGGCCGGGCACTCACCGCATTCAAGGAGACACTGTCATGGCGTTCAACATCCACAACCGCAACCTGCTCAGCCTCGAGCACCACACCACCCGTGAGCTGCGCTACCTGCTGGACCTCTCCCGCGACCTCAAGCGCGCCAAGTACACCGGCACCGAGCAGCAGCACCTGAAGGGCAACAACATCGCCCTGATCTTCGAGAAGACCTCGACCCGCACCCGCTGCGCCTTCGAAGTCGCCGCCTACGACCAGGGCGCCAACGTCACCTACATCGACCCCAACTCCTCGCAGATCGGCCACAAGGAGAGCATGAAGGACACCGCCCGCGTGCTCGGGCGCATGTACGACGCCATCGAGTACCGCGGCTTCAAGCAGGAGATCGTCGAAGAACTGGCCAAGTTCGCCGGCGTACCGGTGTTCAACGGCCTGACCGACGAATACCACCCGACCCAGATGATCGCCGACGTGCTGACCATGCGCGAACACAGCGACAAGCCATTGCACGACATCAGCTATGCCTACCTGGGCGATGCGCGCAACAACATGGGCAACTCGCTGCTGCTGATCGGTGCCAAGCTCGGCATGGACGTGCGCATCGCCGCGCCCAAGGCGCTGTGGCCGCATGACGACCTGGTGCAGCGCTGCAAGCAGTACGCCGAGGAAAGCGGCGCGCGCATCACCCTCACCGAAGACCCGAAGGCGGCGGTCAAGGGCGTCGATTTCGTCCATACCGACGTCTGGGTGTCGATGGGAGAACCTGTGGATGCCTGGGGCGAGCGCATCGAACAACTGCTGCCGTATCAGGTGAACAAGGAACTGATGAAAGCCACCGGTAACCCGCGCAGCAAGTTCATGCACTGCCTGCCGGCGTTCCACAACTCCGAGACCAAGGTCGGCAAGCAGATCGCCGAAAAATACCCGCACCTGGCCAACGGCATCGAAGTGACCGATGACGTGTTCGAGTCGCCAGCCTGCATCGCCTTCGAGCAAGCGGAGAACCGCATGCACACGATCAAGGCGATCCTGGTATCGACCCTGGCTGATCTCTGACCCCCACTTCCGGGCTGGCCCCCTCCCCTGTGGGAGCGGGCTTGTCCCGCGATGACGGTGTGTCAGGCAGGTCGCCATCGCGGGACGAGCCCGCTCCCACAGAGGTTTTGCGCAGCCCTTCAGAAAGGACATTCCCCATGCGTATCGTTGTTGCACTGGGCGGCAACGCCCTCCTGCGCCGCGGCGAGCCAATGACCGCCGACAACCAGCGCGCCAATATCCGTACTGCCACCGAGCAGATCGCCAAGATCCACCCTGGCAACGAACTGGTCATCGCCCACGGCAATGGCCCGCAGGTCGGCCTGCTGTCGCTCCAGGGCCAGGCCTACAAGCCCGACGAAGCCTACCCGCTGGACGTGCTCGGTGCCGAGACCGAAGGCATGATCGGCTACATGATCGAACAGGAGCTTGGCAACCTGCTGGACTTCGAAGTGCCCTTCGCCACCCTGCTGACGCAAGTCGAGGTCGACGCCAACGACCCGGCCTTCAAGGACCCGACCAAGTTCATCGGCCCGGTCTACGCCAAGGACGAGGCCGAGCGCCTGGCCAAGGAAAAAGGCTGGGTGGTCAAGGCCGACGGCGACAAGTACCGCCGCGTGGTCGCCAGCCCGAAACCCAAGCGCATCTTCGAGATCCGTCCGATCAAGTGGCTGCTGGAAAAAAGCAGCATCGTCATCTGCGCCGGCGGCGGCGGCATCCCCACGATGTACGACGAAAACCGCAAGCTCAAGGGCATCGAGGCGGTGATCGACAAGGACCTGTGCTCGGCGCTGCTGGCCGAGCAACTGGACGCCGACCTGCTGATCATCGCCACCGATGTCGATGCCGCCTACATTGACTTTGGCAAGCCGACGCAGAAAGCCATTGCCCAGGCGCATCCCGACGAGCTGGAAAAACTCGGCTTCGCAGCGGGTTCGATGGGGCCGAAGGTACAGGCCGCCTGCGATTTCGCCCGCCACACGGGCAAGGTTGCGGTGATCAGCTCGCTGGAAAATATCGAAGAGATCGTCAAGGGTACTGCCGGTACGCGGGTATCGACCGCCAAGCCAGGTATCAGCTACCGTTGAGTGCAGTTGGCCGGTGCACGGCGCCGGCCATTTCCAACCTTGCGGAGGACGCCATCATGGCCCAGTACAGTCCTGGTCATGTTCATATCGAGCGCACGGCGCTGAACCAGAATGATCACAGCTACGACCTCAACATCGAGTACGAAGCCACTCAGGATCCCACGGAAGGCCGCGGTATCCAGTTCCGCATGCATGGCAGCATCGAAGGCAAGACGGTCGACGAAAAATTCTTCCTGGCCAAGGACCAGGTACTGCCCAGCTTTCTGATGCAGTTGAGCCGCAGGGCCCAGGCGCACCTGCCGGCGCCGAAGAAATTCGAGAGCCTGAGCTCGCCGCACAAGCTCTACGACCACATGTTCGAGGACATCCGCCAGAAGCTGGACGTGAAGTCCGGGGATCCGATCAAGCCCGAGCATCTGGGTAATCCGTAATACCACCATCGCAGGACAAGTCGCAGCGGCGGTTCGGCGTCCCGACTTGTCCCGCGATTGGGCCTTCCACCTCGCCAATGGCATACTGACGCCCTTTCCCCCACGCCCGTTGCCCCCATGCGCATCCACGTCAGCTTCATCGACCGCGTCGGCATCACCCAGGAAGTCCTGGCCCTGCTCGGTGCCCGCAACCTCAACCTCGATGCCGTGGAGATGGTCCCGCCGAACGTCTACATCGACGCCCCCACACTCAGCCCCGCCGTGCTCGAAGAGCTGCACGACGCCCTGCTCGAGGTGCGCGGCGTGCAGTCGGTGGAAGTGGTCGACATCCTCCCCGGCCAGCGTCGCCACCTGCAGCTCGACGCCCTGCTCGCGGCCATGAGCGACCCGGTGCTGGCAGTGGACAGCGCCGGCAAGGTGCTGCTGGCCAACCCTGCGTTGATCGCGTTGTGCGGACGCGAATCGGCCGGTCGATCGGTGGGCGAGCTGTTTGCTGACAGCGACCTGCTCCAGGCCCTGCTCGACAACAACTTCCACCTGCCGATGCGCGAGATGCAGCTCAATGGCCAGAGCCTGCTGCTCGATGCCACGCCGATCACCAACGCTGGCGGCTTGCTTACCCTGTATCCACCCAACCGCATGGGCGAACGCCTGTCGGCGCTGCACCATGATCACGCCGAAGGCTTCGATGCGCTGCTCGGCGACTCTCCGGCGATCCGCACGCTCAAGGCCCGCGCCCTGCGCGTGGCCACCCTCGATGCCCCCTTGCTGGTGCACGGCGAGACCGGCACCGGCAAGGAGCTGGTAGCACGCGCCTGTCACGCCGTCAGCAGCCGTCATGCCGCGCCATTCCTGGCACTCAACTGCGCCGCATTGCCCGAGAGCCTGGCCGAGAGCGAGCTGTTCGGCTATGCCCCCGGCGCCTTCACTGGCGCACAACGTGGCGGCAAACCCGGGTTGATGGAGCTGGCCAACCAAGGCACGGTATTCCTCGACGAGATCGGCGAAATGTCGCCCTACCTGCAGGCCAAGCTACTGCGCTTTCTCAGCGACGGCAGCTTTCGCCGGGTGGGGGGCGACCGCGAGGTGAAGGTCGATGTGCGCATCATCAGCGCCACCCACCGCGACCTCGAACGCATGGTCGCCGAAGGCACTTTCCGCGAAGACCTGTTCTACCGCCTGAACGTCCTCAACCTGCAAGTCCCGCCACTACGTGAGCGCGGCCAGGACATCCTGTCACTGGCGCATTTCTTCATGCAGCAGGCCTGCACCCAGATCCAGCGCCCGCCCTGCCGCCTGACCCCGGCCACCCATCCGGCACTGCTGGCCAACCCCTGGCCGGGCAACGTGCGCCAGTTGCAGAACGTGATCTTCCGCGCAGCGGCGATCTGCGAGAGCAACCTGGTGGATATCGGCGACCTGGATATCGCCGGAACCTCAGTGGCACGTGGGCAGGATGGTGAGGTGGCGAGCCTGGAACAGGCGGTAGGCGACTTCGAGCGTGAGCTATTGCAGCGCCTGTATGCCAGCTATCCCTCGACCCGACAGTTGGCGGGAAGGCTGCAGACATCACATACCGCGATCGCCCAGCGACTGCGCAAGTACGGAATTCCAGGCAAGTCCTGAGCTTGGAGCGCACCAGATAACCCCGTTTTTGCAGATTTTTCCTACATATTGAACCAAGCCCCTCCCACTTAGAATGGCGGCCGTACCACCGCACGCGTGTTCCGGGTGCATCTTCGATAAAGCCCCTGCGCACGATCGAAAGCGCGCTCAGGAACACCTCTCTCACAGTGACAAAGAGTGGCGTTTCAATGCTCGAACTCGATTTCTATGGCACTCTCGTGGCCGCCTCACTGGTACTGCTACTCGGACGCGGTCTTGTCGCCCACGTCAACGTCCTGCGTACCTACAACATCCCCGAACCCGTCGCAGGCGGCCTGGTCGTTGCCGTGCTGTTGCTGTCACTCCGGGCCCTGGACATACACATCCAGTTCGACACCTCCCTGCAAGCCCCACTGATGCTGGCCTTCTTCGCTACCATCGGTCTGAGCGCCGACCTCGGCAGCCTGAAAAAAGGCGGACGAACTGTCGGACTCTTCCTACTGGTCGTTACCGGGTTTCTGATCGTGCAGAACGCCATCGGTATCAGCCTGGCAAAACTGCTGGGCCTCGACCCACTCATGGGGCTGCTGGCAGGCTCGATCTCGCTCTCGGGCGGCCACGGTACAGGGGCCGCCTGGGGCTCGACCTTCAGCACCCAGTACGGACTACCCTCGGCCAGCGAACTGGCGTTGGCTTCGGCCACCTTCGGCCTGGTGCTGGGCGGACTGATCGGTGGTCCTGTAGCCCGGTTGCTGGTCAGCCGCGTCCAGGCCCCCGGCCTCGAACCTGAAACACCTCGCATACCGAAAGGCTTCGAACAGCCCAACAAGGAACGTCTGATCACCCCTTTCTCGATGATCGAAAGCCTGGCGCTGATCTCGGTCAGCCTGTTGGCAGGCACCCTGTTGAACAGCCTGTTGCGCGGCACCGCGTTCGAACTTCCGACCTTCGTCTGCGTGCTGTTCGTGGGTGTCGTGCTGAGGAACGGACTGTCCGCCGGGGGTGGGTACCAGGTGTTCGAACGCGAGATTTCGGTACTGGGCAATGTCGCACTGTCGCTGTTCCTGGCCTTGGCGTTGATGTCCCTGAAACTCTGGGACCAGGCCGCCCTGGCACTGCCCTTCCTGATCCTGTTGGGTGCACAGACACTGGTGATGGCACTGTTCGCGATCTTCGTCACCTTCAGGGTCATGGGGCGCAATTATGATGCGGCGGTGCTGGCAGCCGGGCATTGCGGATTCGGACTCGGCGCCACACCCACCGCCATCGCCAACATGCAAGCGGTGACCCAGCGCTACGGTGCATCGCAGATCGCCTTTCTCGTCGTACCCATGGTGGGGGCGTTCTTCATCGACATCGTCAATGTCATCGTGATCAAGCTGTACCTGGCGTTGCCCTTCTTTACCCCGCTATAACCTGCCTGCCGCCTTGTATCGATATCGATACACCGTAATCATTTCGATACAAGGCATCTTGCATCCCCATCTCCAAGGGTTTGATCGCTCGAGCCTTTTCTTCTAAGCCCGCCCTGTAGCGTTTTCATTCCAAAGATGTGACAAGCGTTCACCAATAAATAAATAAGTCATTGATTTTATAGTGATTTAAATAAATGGCCGCATTATTGCTTAGGGAAATCCAATCTCAAGAGCGCGGACCGACCGCGCCCAACGCCCCCTGCTTCCCGAGGATTTCCCATGAGCGAGTTGCGTTTCACCGAAGATCACGAATGGCTGCGCGTCGAAGCTGACGGCAGCGTCACCGTAGGCATCACCGCCTATGCGCAGAACGCCCTTGGCGATGTGGTCTTCGTGCAACTGCCGGAACTGCAGCACTATGAAAAAGGCGCCGAAGCCTCCACCGTCGAATCGGTCAAGGCTGCCAGCGGCGTATACATGCCGCTGAACGGTGAAGTGGTCGCGGTCAACGAAGGCCTCAACGACAGCCCCGAGCAGGTCAACGAAGACCCGCTGGGCGAAGGCTGGTTCTTCCGCTTCGTTCCTGCAGACATGAGCGAGGTGACCGCCCTGCTCGACCAGGATGCCTACGACCGCCTGCTCAAAGCCAACGACGACGCCTGAGGACCACGACCATGACCATCAACCTCGGCACCGCCAACGAATTCATCGCCCGTCACATCGGTCCGCGCAGCACCGACGAACAGGCCATGCTGACCACCCTGGGCTTCGACTCTCTCGACGCCATGACCGCCGCCGTCATTCCCGACAGCATCAAGGGCACCAGCGTGCTCGGTAACGCCGACGGCCAGAGCGAGGCCGATGCCCTCGCCGCCCTCAAGGCGATCGCCGGCAAGAACCAGCTGTTCAAGAGCTTCATTGGCCAGGGCTACTACAACACCCACACCCCAGCACCGATCCTGCGCAACCTCCTGGAAAACCCTGCCTGGTACACCGCCTACACCCCCTACCAGCCAGAAATCTCCCAGGGTCGCCTGGAAGCACTGCTGAACTTCCAGACCCTGATCAGCGACCTCACCGGCCTGCCGATCGCCAACGCTTCGCTGCTCGACGAAGCCACCGCCGCCGCCGAGGCGATGACCTTCTGCAAACGCCTGTCGAAGAACAAGGGCAGCCATGCCTTCTTCGCTTCCGTGCACTGCCACCCGCAGACCCTCGACGTGCTGCGTACCCGCGCCGAGCCGCTGGGCATCGAAGTGGTAGTGGGTGACGAGCGTGAACTGGGCGATGTCAGCGCCTTCTTCGGTGCCCTGCTGCAATACCCGGCAAGCAACGGTGATGTGTTCGACTACCGCGAGCTGGTCCAGCGCCTGCACGGCGCCGGTGCCCTGGTGGCCGTGGCCGCTGACCTGCTGGCCCTGACCCTGCTGACCCCGCCGGGCGAATTCGACGCCGACGTGGCCATCGGCAGCGCCCAGCGCTTCGGCGTACCGCTGGGCTTCGGCGGCCCGCACGCGGCCTACTTCGCCACCCGCGATGCCTTCAAGCGTGACATGCCAGGCCGCCTGGTCGGTGTCTCGATCGACCGCTTCGGCAAGACCGCCCTGCGCCTGGCCATGCAGACCCGCGAGCAGCATATCCGCCGCGAGAAAGCCACCAGCAACATCTGCACCGCCCAGGTACTGCTGGCCAACATCGCCAGCATGTACGCCGTCTACCACGGCCCGGCCGGTCTCAAGCGCATCGCCGAACGCACCCACGCGCTCACGGCCATCCTCGCCAGCGGCCTGAAGTCGCTCGGCGTTCAGGTCATCACTGGCGAGTTCTTCGACACCCTGACCCTGGCCACTGGCATCGATACCACCAGCCTTCATGAGCAAGCCCGTACCAAGGGCTTCAACCTGCGCCAGGTCGACGCCACGCACCTTGGCCTTTCGCTGGACGAAACCACCTGCCAGGCCGATGTCGAGGCGCTCTGGGCGTTGTTCGCCGATGGCCAGGCGCTGCCGGACTTCGCCGCCCTCGCCGCCAACCACAGCCCGCGCCTGCCGGCTGCGCTGGTGCGCCAATCAGCGATCCTCGAGCACCCGGTGTTCAACCGCTACCACAGCGAAACCGAACTGATGCGCTACCTGCGCCGCCTGGCCGACAAGGACCTGGCGCTGGACCGCAGCATGATCCCGCTGGGCTCGTGCACCATGAAGCTCAACGCTGCCAGCGAAATGATTCCGGTCACCTGGGCCGAGTTCGGCAACCTGCACCCCTTCGCCCCGGCCGCCCAGAGCCAGGGCTACCTGCAGATGACCACCGAGCTTGAAGCCATGCTCTGCGCCGCCACCGGCTACGATGCCGTGTCGCTGCAGCCCAATGCCGGCTCCCAAGGCGAATACGCGGGCCTGCTGGCGATCCGCGCCTATCACCGCAGCCGCGGCGATAGCCACCGCGACATCTGCCTGATCCCCTCGTCGGCCCACGGCACCAACCCGGCCACCGCACACATGGCCGGCATGCGCGTGGTGGTCACCGCCTGCGACGCCCGGGGCAACGTCGACATCGACGACCTGCGCGCCAAGGCCCTCGAGCACCGCGAGCGCCTGGCAGCCATCATGATCACCTACCCCTCGACCCATGGTGTGTTCGAGGAGGCGATCGGCGAGATCTGCGCGATCATTCACGACAACGGCGGCCAGGTGTACATCGACGGCGCCAACATGAACGCCATGGTCGGCCTGTGTGCGCCGGGCAAGTTCGGTGGCGATGTGTCGCACCTCAACCTGCACAAGACCTTCTGCATCCCCCACGGCGGTGGCGGCCCGGGCGTCGGCCCAATCGGCGTCAAGTCGCACCTGGCGCCGTTCCTGCCCGGCCATGCCACCCTGGAAAACACTGCCGGTGCGGTTTGCGCTGCACCGTTCGGCAGCGCCAGCATCCTGCCGATCACCTGGATGTACATTCGCATGATGGGTGGCGCAGGCCTCAAGCGCGCATCGCAGATGGCGATCCTCAACGCCAACTACATCGCCCGTCGCCTGGAAGAGCACTATCCTGTGCTGTA
Source organism: Pseudomonas sp. RW10S2 (assembly GCF_014268985.1). Lineage (NCBI taxonomy): Bacteria > Pseudomonadati > Pseudomonadota > Gammaproteobacteria > Pseudomonadales > Pseudomonadaceae > Pseudomonas > Pseudomonas sp. RW10S2. Next base: position 26,709 of record NZ_JABWRO010000048.1, read on the forward strand.
CACCGGCGGCAACGGTCTGGTTGCCCACGAATGCATCCTCGACCTGCGTCCGCTCAAGGACACCAGCGGCATCAGCGTGGATGACGTGGCCAAGCGTTTGATCGACTTCGGCTTCCATGCCCCGACCATGTCCTTCCCGGTGGCGGGCACGCTGATGATCGAACCGACCGAAAGCGAGTCCAAGGAAGAGCTGGACCGTTTCTGCGATGCGATGATCCAGATCCGCGAAGAGATTCGCGCCGTGGAGAACGGCAGCCTGGACAAGGACGACAACCCGCTGAAGAACGCCCCGCACACGGCGGCGGAACTGGTTGGCGAATGGTCCCACGGCTACAGCCGCGAGCAGGCGGTGTATCCGCTGCCGAGCCTGGTGGAAGGCAAGTACTGGCCACCGGTCGGACGGGTCGACAACGTGTACGGCGATCGCAACCTGGTCTGCGCCTGCCCGTCGATCGAGAGCTATCAGGACGTCTGATAGCCCTCGGCCCGCCCTCTGATAGAGGTGTGTTCCTCTGTGGGACCGGGCAAGCCCGCTCCCACAGGGTTCAGCATCTGCCCAACCAACCTGGCAGGAGGTCACCATGTCTTTGAGCGTCTTCGACCTGTTCAAGATCGGCATCGGCCCCTCCAGTTCGCACACGGTCGGCCCGATGCGCGCCGCCGCGCGCTTCGCCGAGGGGCTGCGGCGCGATGGCCTGCTGGCCAGCACGGCCAGCGTCAAGGCCGAGCTCTACGGCTCGCTCGGTGCCACCGGCAAGGGTCACGGCAGCGATAAGGCTGTGCTCCTGGGGCTCGAGGGTGAACACCCCGACACCGTCGACACCGAATCCATCCCCGAGCGCCTGCAGGCGATCCGCGCCAGCGGTCACCTGCACCTGCTTGGCGAACACAGGATCGACTTCGTCGAGAAGCAGCACCTGGCGATGATCCGCAAGCCACTGGACTACCACCCCAACGGCATGATCTTCCGTGCTTTCGATGCCGCCGGCCTGCAGATCCGCAGCCGCGAGTACTACTCGGTGGGCGGCGGTTTCGTCGTCGACCAGGATGCAGCCGGCCAGGACCGTATCGTCGAAGACAACACCGCCCTGCCCTACCCCTTCACGACGGCAAAGCAACTGCTCGGCCATTGCGTCGCGCAGCACCTGTCGTTCAGCCAGGTGATGCTGGCCAACGAAGCCGCCTGGCGACCCGAACATGAAACCCGTGCAGGCCTGCTGCGCATCTGGCAGGTCATGCAGGATTGCGTCGAAGCAGGCTGTCGCCACGAGGGCATTCTGCCGGGTGGCCTCAAGGTCAAGCGCCGCGCCCCTGCTTTGTACCGCCAGCTCAGCCGACACCCCGAAGCCAGTCTGCGCGATGCGCTGTCGGTACTCGACTGGGTCAACCTCTACGCCTTGGCGGTCAACGAAGAGAACGCCTATGGCGGACGCGTCGTCACCGCACCGACCAACGGCGCGGCGGGTATCGTCCCCGCGGTGCTGCACTACTACATGCGGTTCGTTCCCGGCGCCAGCGAAGACGGCGTGGTGCGTTTTCTGCTCACCGCAGCCGCCATCGGCATCCTCTACAAGGAGAACGCCTCGATTTCCGGCGCCGAGGTCGGCTGCCAGGGCGAAGTGGGGGTGGCCTGCTCGATGGCCGCAGGCGCCCTCTGCGAAGTCATGGGCGGCACCCCGCAGCAGGTGGAGAACGCCGCCGAAATCGGCATGGAACACAACCTGGGCCTGACCTGCGACCCCATCGGTGGGCTGGTCCAGGTGCCCTGCATCGAACGCAACGCCATGGGCTCGGTCAAGGCGATCAACGCCGTGCGCATGGCCTTGCGCGGCGACGGGCAGCACTTCGTCTCGCTCGACAAGGTCATTCGCACCATGCGCCAGACCGGCGCCGACATGAAAAGCAAATACAAGGAGACCGCCCGCGGCGGTCTGGCCGTCAACATCATCGAATGTTGACCCGAACAAAAACCAAGGAGTTACCGATGTCCGAAACGTTGCTCAAGACCCCGCTCCACGCCCTTCACCTGGAACTGGGCGCGCGCATGGTGCCGTTCGCAGGCTTCGACATGCCGGTGCAGTACCCATTGGGCGTGCTCAAGGAGCACCTGCACACCCGCGAGCAGGCCGGCCTGTTCGATGTGTCGCACATGGGCCAGATCGTATTGCGTGGCAGCGACGCGGCCAAGGCCTTGGAAAGCCTGGTGCCGGTAGACATCATCGACCTGCCGGTGGGCATGCAGCGCTACGCCATGTTCACCAATGAGCAAGGTGGCATCCTCGACGACCTGATGGTGGCCAACCTGGGCGATGACACGCTGTTCCTGGTGGTCAATGCCGCCTGCAAGGATCAGGACCTGGCTCACTTGCAGAAACACATCGGCCAGCGCTGCGAGATCCAGCCCCTGTTCGAGGAGCGTGCCCTGCTCGCCTTGCAGGGCCCAGCCGCCGTCAAGGTGCTGGAGCGCCTGGCGCCGGAAGTGGCCGGCATGACCTTCATGCAGTTCCGCCCGGCGCAGCTGTTGGGCGAGGACTGCTTCGTCAGCCGCTCGGGCTACACCGGCGAGGATGGCTACGAAATCTCGGTTCCCGCCACTGCCGCCCAAGCCCTGGCCCGACGCCTGCTGAGCGAGCCTGAAGTGCAGCCGATCGGCCTGGGTGCACGCGACTCGCTGCGCCTGGAAGCCGGCCTGTGCCTGTACGGCCACGACATGGACACCCAGACCACGCCGATCGAGGCCAGCCTGTTGTGGGCAATCTCCAAGGTTCGTCGCGCCGACGGTGCTCGTGCCGGTGGTTTCCCGGGGGCCGAATCGGTGTTCGCGCAACAGCAACAAGGCGTGGCACGCAAGCGCGTCGGCCTGCTGCCACAGGAGCGCACACCGGTCCGCGAAGGGGCCGAGATCGTCGATGCGAACGGCAAGGCGGTCGGCAAGGTGTGCAGCGGTGGCTTCGGCCCAACCTTGGGCGCACCGGTTGCAATGGGGTATGTCGATAACGAACATGCCGCACTGGAAACGCCATTGTTTGCGGTCGTGCGCGGCAAACAAGTTGCCTTGAAAGTCAGCAAAATGCCTTTCGTGGCGCAACGTTACTACCGAGGTTGAAAGCGATCTCACAACACTGCGCTTATTCGTTTACGAACCTGCGCAATAACTTTTGAACATGGCGCCAGGCCAGGCGCCATGCCGTTTCCGACAATTTTGTCGGTAATCGGCAAAAGCCTTGATCCGTGCACCGAACGGGGCTTGTTTTTGGCGCTGGAGTTGGCGTAGAGTCGTCTCACTGTGTTTGCATGGGTCGCAACAGTTCGTGACCTGGGCCAGTAGCCGCAATTTGCTACAACCCGTTCGACGTCTCTTACTTTCCTGCAACCCAGCCCAGTACTCTTTCGCCCTGTGATGCGAAAGAAACTGAAATCACTATCTAAAGATTCATAGGAAATAAGAAAATGTCTCAACGTCAGAACGGTACCGTCAAGTGGTTCAATGACGAGAAAGGTTACGGCTTCATCACCCCAGAGAGCGGTCCGGATCTGTTCGTTCACTTCCGCGCCATCCAAGGCAACGGCTTCAAGAGCCTGAAAGAAGGCCAGAAAGTCACCTTCGTTGCAGTGCAGGGCCAGAAAGGCATGCAGGCTGACGAAGTACAAGCAGAAGGCTGATTTCTGTGAAAAAGCCCCTGCGTTGACGCGCAGGGGCTTTTTTGTGCCCGCAATTTCATAGAATGAGGACTTTCCACCCGGAGCCCTCCTGCATGTCCAAGCGTTCTCTCACCCCCCAGGGCGATTTCCCGCCCGCAGGCCTGGGGCGCCGTCTGGCGGCAATGTTCTATGACTTCCTACTGTGCACCGCCCTGCTGATCGTCACGGCAGGTGTCTACAAGTTGGTGCAGATGTCGATCATCGGCGAGGCCCGCATGCGTGAGCTGACCGACGCCGGCGCACTCGATGGCGATCCGCTGTTGTCCACCGTCCTGTTGTTTGCCCTGTTCGGCTTCTTCGCCAAATTCTGGACCCACGGCGGCCAGACCCTGGGCATGCAAGTGTGGGGCGTGCGTGTACAGAATGCCGACGGCAGCGCGATCAGTTTGTGGCAGGCGCTGTTGCGCTTCGTGGTGTCGATCGCGTCGTGGTTGTGCCTGGGGCTGGGGTTCATTTGGTCGTTGATCGACAAGCGCAAGCGTAGCTGGCATGACATCTACTCGGAAACCCAGTTGGTGCGGATTCCGAAGCAGAAGAAATGACCCTGGGCTGCGATAAAGCCAACTTCGAGCCACAAAAAAGCCGACCCTGGGGTCGGCTTTCTCATTCACGCCTGGCTCATCACCCTGCCCGACGCAACAACCACACACCGGCCAGCGCACAGATCCCGGCCGGAATCACCACCGCCAACAGCGGCGGGAAACCGAACACCTGGCTCGACGGCCCCAGCAGGTCCTGGGCGATGCGGAACACGAAGCCCACCAGCACGCCGGTAAACACGCGCTGACCCAGGGTCACCGAGCGCAGCGGGCCGAAGATGAAGGAAATCGCCATCAGGACCAGTGCAGCGGTCACCGCCGGTTGCAGGATCTTGGTCCAGAACGCCAGCCAGTAACGGGCGTTGTTCAGGCCCTGGTCGGCCAGGTAGTGGATGTATTCCCACAACCCGGTGATCGACAACGACTCGGGTGGCAGCACCACGGTATTGAGCAATTCCGGCGTCACCGACACGTCCCAGATTTCTTCCGGTGCCTGCACCACTTCGGTGTGGTCGCCACGGAAGAACGTGGTGCTGACGTCGTGCAGCACCCAGCGCTGATCCTGGTACAGCGCGCGGCGGGCGAAGCTGGAAGCGACGATCTTGCGTTGCTCGTCGAAACGGTAGCGGGTCACACCGAGCAGCAAGCCGTTGGGCTGTACCGAGTTGATGTGCACGAACTCTTCGCCCTGGCGGTGCCACATGCCGCGCTTGGAGCTTTGCGCCTCACCACCGCCCTGGGCCAGCGAGCGCTCGGCCTGGGCCTTGTTCTCGGTGACCGGGGCGACGTATTCGCCAATCAGCAGACCGACCAGCATCAGCACCAGCATCGGCTTCATCACTGCCCAGACGATACGACCGATGGACACGCCCGCAGCACGCATGATGGTCAGCTCGCTGCTGCTGGCCAGGCTGCCCAGGCCGATCAGGCAGCCGATCAGCGCAGCCATCGGCAGCATGTCATACAGCCGACGCGGCGCGGTGAGCAGCACGTAGCTGCTGGCGTCGAGCAGTGTATAGGTGTCGCTCAGGTCGCCCATCTCGTCGATGAAGGCGAACAGCGAAGCCAGGCCGAGGATGATCCCCAGCACGGCCAGAATGGCCAGCAGTACGCTCTGGCCGATATACCGGTCGATCTTAACCATGGGCCACCCCCGCTCGGCGCGCGGCCATCTTCAGGCGCAGCGGCTCCCAGTACATCAGCGCCAGGCCGATGAGCAGGAACAACGCGTGCACCCACCAGATGCCCAGGGAGATCGGCAACTTGCCCTTCTCGAGGGCGCCGCGAACGGAAATCAGCATCGTCAGGTAGGCCATGTACAGGAGGATCGCCGGCAGCAACTTGAGGAAGCGGCCCTGGCGCGGGTTGACCTTGGACAGCGGCACCGCCAGCAGGGTCACGATGAATACCAGCAACGGCAGCGACAGGCGCCATTGCAGTTCGGCGCGCTCACGCAGGCCATCATGCCCGAACAGGTCGGTGGTCGGGATGGCTTCACGCTCGGTGACCTCCTCGCTGACCTCAGGCTTGGGCAGCAGCACACCGTAGGTGTCGTACTTGATCGCCCGATAGTCGGCCTGGCCAGGGTTGCCGTCGTAACGGTAACCGTTTTCCAGGATCAGGTAGCGGTTGCCATCAGGCTGCACTTCCTGGTGGCCTTTTTCTGCCACCAGTACCGACGGTGCACGGTCCTTGGTCTTGTCCTGGTTGAAGCGTTTCTCGGAAATGAACACCCCGCCCAGATTGACGCGATCGTCGGACATCCGCTCGGTGTAGGTGACACGGGTGCCGTCACGCAGGGTCTGGAAACGCCCCGGCACAAGGGTGTCGAACTCGGTCAGGGCATCCTGCTGAGCGATGATCTTCTGCACCTGGGACACGCCCTGGGGGGCCAGGCTCAGGCTCAGCCAGGCCACCACCAACGCGACCAGCGCAGCCGGCGCCAGCGTCAGCGTCAGCAGTCGCTGCTGGCTCATGCCGGTGGCCGAAAGCACGGTCATCTCGCTTTCGAGATACAGGCGTCCATAGGCCAGCAGAATACCGAGGAACAGGCCCAGCGGCAGAATCAGTTGCAGGAAGCCCGGCAGGCGGAAGCCCATGATCAGGAACAGCACGCCCGGATCGAGCGCACCCTGGGCCGCCTGGGCCAGGTATTTGATGAAGCGCCCGCTCATGATGATCACCAACAGCACAGCGCTGACGGCGCTCAAGGTCACCAGGACCTCGCGGGACAGATAACGAAAGACGATCAAACCAGACACTCCTGGGTTGTCAGGGGCGGATTGCCAGACAATGACTGAGTACAGCCAAGACCTATGCCGGTTCGCCTCAAGCGAACCTCCATGTAAAAGTGCGCGCATTATCCTGTGATTGGGCGCGCCTGTCACTTGGCGGCGCATGACAGTGGATGTCATGCCCGCAAAAATGCGGCAAAGCCCCATCATTGAAGCAGACACAGGCCCGCAAAAGCATAGACCGGGGTTGTCAGCGAGGCGGCGGCAGGCTCAAACTGGCTGCTTTTCAACTGGCACGCAAGCACGCGGCCAGGCCTGTCGTACCCCGTGTGCGGCAGTGGCCAACAACAGAGATCATTCGGGGAACCTGACATGGAACTGGTTGTAAAGACCGTAGCCGCAGCATCCGTGAAAACCGCCACCCTGGTCGTGCCAGTCGGTGAAGGCCGCAAGCTTGGCACCGTGGCCAAGGCCGTTGATCAGGCGACCGATGGCGCCATCAGCGCCATCCTCAAGCGCGGCGACCTGGCCGGCAAGCCGGGCCAGACCCTGCTGCTGCAGAGCCTGCCGGGCCTCAAGGCCGAGCGCGTACTGCTGGTTGCCAGCGGCAAGGATGAAGCGCTGGGCGATCGTGCCTGGCGCAAGCTGATCGCCAGCGTTGCCGGCGTGCTGCGCAACCTGGCAGGCGGTGACGCCGTGCTGGCCCTGGACGACATCGCCGTTGCCAACCGCGACGGTCATTACGGCAAATATCGCCTGCTGGCCGAAACCCTGCTCGACGGCGCCTATGTGTTCGACCGTTTCAAGAGCCAGAAGGCCGAACCGCGCGCCCTGAAGAAAGTCACCCTGCTCGCCGACAAGGCCGGCCAGGCTGAAGTCGAGCGCGCGGTCAAGCATGCCACCGCGATCACCACCGGCATGAGCCTGACCCGCGACCTGGGCAATCTGCCGCCGAACATCTGCCACCCGAGCTTCCTCGCCGAGCAGGCCAAGGAACTGGGCAAGGCGCACAAGGGCCTGAAGGTCGAAGTACTCGACGAGAAGAAGATCAAGGACCTGGGCATGGGCGCGTTCTATGCCGTTGGCCAGGGCAGCGACCAGCCGCCACGGCTGATCGTCATGCAGTACCAAGGTGCCAAGAAGACCGACAAGCCGTTCGTGCTGGTCGGCAAGGGCATCACCTTCGACACCGGCGGCATCAGCCTCAAGCCCGGCGCCGGCATGGATGAGATGAAGTACGACATGGGCGGTGCCGCCAGCGTGTTCGGCACCCTGCGCGCGGTGCTCGAACTGCAGTTGCCGATCAACCTGGTGTGCCTGCTGGCGTGCGCCGAAAACATGCCCAGCGGCGGCGCGACTCGCCCGGGCGACATCGTCACCACCATGAGCGGCCAGACCGTCGAGATCCTCAACACCGACGCCGAAGGCCGTCTGGTGCTGTGCGACACGCTGACCTACGCCGAGCGCTTCAAACCGCAGGCGGTGATCGACATCGCCACCCTCACCGGCGCTTGCATCGTTGCCCTTGGCAGCCACACCTCGGGCCTGATGGGCAACAACGACGACCTGGTCGGCCAGTTGCTCGACGCCGGCAAGCGCGCCGACGACCGCGCCTGGCAACTGCCGCTGTTCGACGAGTACCAGGAACAACTGGACAGCCCGTTCGCCGACATCGCCAACATCGGCGGCCCCAAGGCCGGCACCATCACCGCGGGCTGCTTCCTGTCGCGCTTCACCAAGAACTACAGCTGGGCCCACCTGGACATCGCCGGTACCGCATGGGTCAGCGGTGGCAAGGACAAGGGCGCCACCGGCCGCCCGGTTCCGCTGCTGACCCAGTACCTGCTGGACCGCGCGGGCATCTGATGACGTAAGACCATGGCGACCCTATCGCGGGCAAGCGCGCTCCCACAGCTTCAGCACTGCAGCGAACCTGTGGGAGCGGGCTCGCCCCGCGATAGGGCCGTCACGGACACCCACCTTCCAGCTCAACGTACCTGACCATGGGCAAAGTCGACTTCTACATCCTCCCCACCGACTCCCTCGCCGCACGCCTGGATTTCGCCTGCAAGCTGTGCGAAAAGGCCTGGCGCCTCGGCCACCGGGTCTACCTGCACTGCCAGGACGACGAACAGCGAAAGGCACTGGACGAACGCCTATGGTGCTTCAAGGGCGAGGCCTTCGTGCCGCACGATCTGGCCGAGCAACATGCCGATGCCAGTGTCGCGCTGGGCCTTGGTGGCACGGCTGGCGAGCACCGCGACCTGCTGATCAACCTGGGCGGCGATGTGCCGGGGTTCGTCGGCCAGTTCGAGCGGGTCGCCGAGATCGTTGTCGAGGAGGCGTCCATACGCCAGTTGGCCCGCGAGCGGTTCCGTTTCTACCGCGAACAGGGCTATGCTCTGCAAGACCACCGCTTACAGCGACTTTGACGACGATGGACAAACCCTCTTCACTGACCCAATCCGCCCACCTGCTCGACGATCTCGAGTCGATCCGCCAACTGCTTGGCGACGCCGACCTGCAGCCGCCGCTGCTGACCGAAACGGTCGAACAGATTCCCCTGCTGCTCGATGAGCCGGTCGGCAACGCGCCAAGCGCCGTCGAACCGTCCGCGGCCAGCGCACCGATAGAGGATGCCCAGACTCGCCGCCAGGACACCCTGCTGCACCTGGACACCGAACTGCGCGCTGCGGCGCAATCGATCATGCAGGACGTGATCAACGACTTCGTTCCGCACATCGAGACCGAGGTCAAGCGTCGCCTTGAAGCGCGGATGGAACGGTTGATCAAGCGTTCCGAGTAACACTCGCCTTTTGCGG
>NZ_JABWRO010000049.1:0-35957 GCF_014268985.1 Pseudomonas sp. RW10S2
GCGGGGGGGGGGCCTTTTTTTATGTCTTGAACTAACCTGTCAGCATGTCCGGGCCGAGTTGCCACATAGACGCAGATCAAGCAAAGCGAGGGTTGTAGCCCGAACCAGGGGTAATCACCTTGTCAGTGTGTGGATTTGTTTCTTACCATGGCGGCCAATTTTTAGCGCCACAGACATTACTAATAGACGCCTGATCCAGCGGGCGAGAAGAAAGCTGATGGGAGAGGACTGAATGAGCAATGACGGCGTCAACGCAGGCCGGCGCCGCTTCCTCGTAGCTGCCACATCCGTGGTGGGGGCTGCGGGGGCAGTGGGGGCTGCGGTACCGTTCGTGGGGTCATGGTTCCCCAGTGCCAAGGCGAAAGCCGCTGGGGCACCGGTGAAGGTCAACATCGCCAAGGTTGAGCCCGGGCAGCAGATGGTTGCCGAATGGCGCGGTCAGCCGGTGTTCATCGTGCGACGAACGCAAGAGATCCTCGGCAATCTGAAAAAGATCACTGCAGACCTGTCCGACCCCGAGTCCAAGGCTTCGGTGCAGCCGACCTACGTCGATCCCGAGGTCCGCTCGATCAAGCCGGAAATCCTCATTCTCGTTGGCTTGTGCACCCACCTGGGGTGCTCGCCGACTTTCCGTCCGGAAGTCGCCCCCGCCGATCTCGGTCCGAAGTGGGTCGGTGGCTATTTCTGCCCTTGCCATGGCTCGCACTATGATCTGGCGGGTCGCGTCTACAAGTCGCAGCCAGCCCCGCTCAATTTGCCAGTGCCGCCGCACTCGTACGAGTCGGACGACATCATCGTCATCGGCGTCGATCAGGAGAACGCATGATGAGCAAGTTCATGGACTGGATTGATGCTCGCTTCCCCGCCACGAAAATGTGGGAAGACCACCTGAGCAAGTATTACGCGCCCAAGAACTTCAACTTCCTGTACTTCTTTGGCTCCCTCGCGTTGCTGGTGCTGGTCAACCAGATCGTCACGGGGGTCTGGCTGACCATGAGCTTCACGCCCTCGGCAGAAGAGGCCTTCGCCTCGGTCGAGTACATCATGCGCGATGTCGAGTACGGCTGGATTCTGCGCTATCTGCACTCCACCGGCGCCTCGGCGTTCTTCATCGTGGTCTACCTGCACATGTTCCGCGGGTTGCTCTACGGTTCGTACCAGAAGCCGCGTGAGCTGGTGTGGCTGTTCGGCATGCTGATCTACCTGGCGCTGATGGCCGAGGCCTTCATGGGTTACCTGCTGCCTTGGGGGCAGATGTCCTACTGGGGCGCCCAGGTGATCATCTCGCTGTTCGGTGCCATCCCGGTGATCGGCGATGATCTCACTCAATGGATCCGTGGTGACTACCTGATCTCAGGCATCACCCTGAACCGCTTCTTTGCCCTGCATGTGGTGGCGCTGCCGATCGTCATTCTCGGGCTTGTGGTGCTGCACATCCTGGCACTGCACGAGGTGGGCTCGAACAACCCGGACGGTGTCGACATCAAGAAGTACAAGGACGAGAACGGCGTACCGCTGGATGGCATTCCCTTCCACCCGTACTACACGGTCAAGGATATCGTCGGGGTCGTGGTATTCCTCTTCGTGTTCTGCGCCGTGGTGTTCTTCTTCCCGGAAATGGGTGGCTACTTCCTGGAAAAACCTAACTTCGAGCAGGCCAACGCCTTCAAGACCCCCGAGCACATTGCGCCGGTGTGGTACTTCACGCCCTTCTACGCGATCCTGCGGGCGGTGCCTGACAAGCTGTTCGGCGTCATCGCCATGGGCGCGGCGATCGCGGTGCTGTTCGTGTTGCCCTGGCTCGATCGCAGCCCGGTGCGCTCCATGCGCTACAAGGGTTGGTTGAGCAAGATCTTCCTGCTGGTGTTCTGCGTGGCCTTCATCATTCTCGGCGTGCTCGGTGTGCTGGCGCCTACGCCCGGACGGACCCTGCTGTCCCAGGTCTGCACCGTGCTGTATTTCGCCTACTTCCTGTTGATGCCGTTCTACACAAGGCTCGAGAAGACAAAACCGGTTCCGGAAAGGGTGACTGGCTGATGAAAAAGTTTATTGCAGTAATGTTCCTGGCATTGATGCCTGCCTTATCCTTTGCTGCCGAGCAGGGTGTGGAGCTGCAGAAGGTCGATATCGACCTGACCGACAAGGCCGCGTTGCAAGACGGGGCGCGCACCTTCGCCAACTATTGCATGGGTTGCCACAGCGCCAAGTTCCAGCGGTACGAGCGGGTTGCCGATGACCTGGGCATCCCCCACGAGCTGATGCTCGAAAAGCTGGTGTTCACGGGGGCCAAGATCGGCGATCACATGAAGATCGGCATGCAGCCCAGCGATGCCAAGACCTGGTTCGGTGCGGCGCCGCCTGATCTCACGTTGGTCGCCCGAGTGCGTGGCAACGATTGGCTGTACAGCTACCTGCACAGCTTCTACGAAGACAAGTCGCGCCCTTATGGGGTGAACAACAAGGTCTTCCCGAACGTGGGCATGCCCAACGTGCTGGTCGGGCTGCAGGGCAACCAGGTGATTGGCTGCAAGCAGATCCAGACAGTGGTCGACGGCAAGAAGCAATTCGACCCGCTGACTGGCAGTCCGTTGACCCATGAAGCCTGTGACCAGCTGACCATCGAGCCGAAATCCGGTACCCTGACGCCCGAGCAGTTCGACGAGAAGGTCAAGAACCTGGTGACCTTCCTGGCCTATTCGGCCAACCCGGTCAAACTGGAAAGTCAGCGCATCGGCACCTATGTCCTGCTATACCTGGCTTTCTTCTTCGTGTTCGCCTACTTGCTCAAGCGCGAATACTGGAAGGACGTGCACTGATCACGCAGTAGTTTCTGGTAGTTGAACGCGCCCTGGGGTGCTCCTGCGCAATCGCGAGGAGCCTCCCAGGGCGCGTTTGCATTTGCAGTTTCACAAGCATCCCCATGCGAGGAGGAGCTACATGGGCGCGACCAACAGGTTAGCCTGCTATTCCGACCCCGCTGACCATTATTCTCATCGGGTACGCCTCGTTCTCGCCGAGAAGGGCGTCAGTGTGCAGATCATCGACGTCATCGCCGATCGTCTGCCGCCCAAACTGATCGAAGTGAATCCCTATGGCAGCGTGCCAACCCTGGTCGATCGCGACCTGGCGTTGTACGAATCGACCGTGGTGATGGAATACCTCGAGGAGCGTTATCCTCATCCGCCGCTGATGCCGGTATACCCGGTGGCGCGCGGCAACAGCCGCCTGCTGATGCACCGTATCCAGCGTGACTGGTGTGCACTGGCCGATGTCATTCTCGATCCGCGTGCCGCCGAGGCAGCCCGCGGTGAGGCGCGCAAGTCCCTGCGCGAGAGTCTGACTGGTGTCTCGGCGCTGTTCGGCGAGTTTCCCTGCTTCATGAGCGAGGAGCAAAGCCTGGTCGATTGTTGTCTACTGCCCATACTCTGGCGATTGCCGGTACTGGGTATCGAGCTGCCGCGGCAAGCCAAGCCGCTGCTGGATTATATGGAGCGACAGTTCGCCCGCGAGCCTTTCCAGGCGAGCCTGTCTGCTGCTGAACGTGAAATGCGCAAGCTTTAAGGAGCCGTTGATGAACTCCAGTCGCCCCTATCTGGTTAGAGCACTGTACGAGTGGATCGTCGACAACGATTGCACCCCCCATATGCTGGTCAATGCCGAGTATCCGGCGGTCCAGGTGCCCCAGGGATTTGCCAGCGATGGCCAGATCGTCTTGAACATCTCGCCCAGTGCCGTGCGTAACCTGCACATGGACAACGAAGCGGTGAGCTTCGAGGGGCGGTTCAGTGGTGTAGCTCATTCGCTCTATGTGCCAGCTGGCGCAATTCTGGGTATCTATGCCCGTGAGAATGGCCAGGGCATGGTGTTCGAGCTGGAGCCGCCGTTGATGGGGGGCGAAGAGCTCGATGAGGAAGAAGGCGTCGAGCCTGATGATGATGGCCCGCCGGAAGGTGGTGGCCAGCCGCCGCGACCGACTGGACGACCGAGCTTGAAAGTGGTCAAGTAACAAAAAAGGCGATCCAGATGGATCGCCTTTTTTTTCAAGTTCGGATTACAGGTCCTTGATGGAGCGGACCTGATCCTTGTTGATACGGGTCGGCTTGCCATCGAGCTGCTTGAATTCATAGAAGCCGGAGTCACGGTCGAACTTCGGCGTGTCGGTGGTCTGCAGCTCGCGGCCATCGTTGAGGGTGATCACGCTCGGGGTAGAGCAGCCGGCCAGGGTGGCGAAGGCAGTAATGGCCAGGAGGGACAGCAGGGACTTCTTCATGGGTACTTCCTGAGGGGGTGAGGGTAATGCATGCCGTTGTCTGCGGTGCCCCAGCGCCGGGGCTGGGGGGCCGCTGGCAGTGTTAGTCGATGTACTCGAACAGCTTGACGATTTTCTGTACGCCAGACACACCCTGAACCACGTTGGTGGCGGCGTTGGCTTCCTGCTGGGTGACCAGGCCGAGCAGGTAGACGATTCCGTTCTCGGTGATCACCTTGATGCGTGAGCTGGGAACGTTGGCATCACCGATCATCTGGGTCTTGATCTTGGTGGTCAGCCAGGTGTCGTTGTTGCGTGCCAGGATCGACGAGGGCTGCATCACCTGCAGCTCGTTATGCACCTTCTTGACCCGTTGTACCTGGCCGGCGGTCTGCTCGGCGAGGCTCTTGAGGTCGGCGCGCGGCGTTTGACCGGCGAGCAGCACGATGCCGTTGTAGCTGCTGACGACGATGTGCGAGCCCTTGTCCAGGTCGGGGCTTGCCTTGGCGACGTTGACCGAAACCTTGGTTTCGATCAGCGAATCGTCGATCTTGCTACCGATGGTGCGGGTGCCGCGATCATCTTCGATCGGCGAGTTGCGGGTCGAGGTCAATACCGAGCTGCAACCGGAAATACCGAGGCACAGGGTCAGGGCCATGAGGCCGAGGCGCTTGGGGATCATTCTTCACTCCCGAACAGTTGGCTGTCGATCAGATCGCACAGGCAATGGATCGCCAGCAGGTGGACTTCCTGGATACGCGCAGTGACCGTGGAGGGGACGCGGATCTCCACATCCTCGGGCAGCAGCAGCGAAGCCATACCGCCGCCGTCACGTCCGGTCAATGCTACGACAATCATTTCACGATCATGTGCGGCCTGGATCGCCTGGATCACGTTGGCCGAGTTGCCGCTGGTGGAGATCGCCAGCAGTACGTCGCCGGGTTGGCCCAGGGCGCGGATCTGCTTGGAGAAGACTTCGTTGTAGCTGTAGTCGTTGGCGATCGAGGTGATGGTCGAGCTGTCGGTGGTCAGGGCGATGGCTGGCAGGCTCGGACGCTCGCGCTCGAAGCGGTTGAGCAGTTCCGAGGAGAAATGCTGGGCGTCGCCCGCCGAGCCACCGTTGCCGCAGGCGAGCATCTTGCCCTCGTTGAGCAGCGCGTTGACCATGACCAGGCTGGCCTGCTCGATGTGCGGTGCCAGGATGTCCATTGCCTGTTGCTTGGTATCGATGCTGGCCTGGAACAGCCGGCGAATTCGGGATTGCATGTCCATCTGGTGTGACCTTAAGTGCGGCGGAGGCCTGCGCGACGCGCGACAGGGGCCAGCCCGCGAAACATAGAGCAAAGAAATCGGAATGGGTTCAGCATTCGAAGGCGTTTTTCAGCCATTGAAGCGGCCGACCTGCATGGTGGCTGCCCTGCAGGGCGACTACGTCGAAGCGGCAGGGGTGATCGGCCCAGCGGGACTCCTTCAGCAGGAACAGGTTGGCGGCAAGCGCCAGGCGTTTCTGCTTGCGCGCGTCGATACTTTCGAGCGCTCCGCCGAAATCCGCGTGCAAGCGGTAGCGGACTTCGACGAATACTACTGTATCGGCGTCGAGCATGACCAGATCAAGCTCGCCTCCCTTGCATCGCCAGTTACGCGTCAGCAGTTGCAGGCCTTGCCCTCGAAGATACTCGAGGGCCTGGTTTTCTGCCGCGAGCCCGGCGCTTGTGGGGGAGGCGTCGGGCATCAGCGTGCAGTATCCGGCAGGCGCTTGACCTGACCGCCGGAGAATTCGGCCCATGGCAGTTGGCGTTCGATACGCTGGTTGGCGTTGATGCTCAGGCTGCCGGACAGGCCCTCGACGCGGTTGTCAGGCAGCGCCTTGAGCTGGCCCAGGCGTGGCGCCAGGCTGTAGGCATCGACACCCATGGCGTACAGGCGACCCAGGCTGCCGGCAGCTTGAGGCCACTGCTGCACGACTTGCTGACGCAGGCTGTTGGTGTTGTCCAGCAACCAGGGGGTTTCGCAGAAGCGGATGCCGTTCATGTCGTTGTACTGGTTCACGTCACCACTGGCGCTGTAGAGGTTGGAGGTGGCGTAGACCGGTACGTCACCCGCGTACTGGAAGTTGAGGGTCGGCTTGATCTGCTGGGCCTGCTGCGGGGTGGCGGCGAGGAAGATGAAATCGATGTCCTGGCGACGCGATGGTTGTGCGGCGACATTACCACCCACGGCGCTCTGCAGGCTCTTGGCACGACCTTCGCTCTGGCGCAGCTGGAACAGGTCGGCGATCTGTTGGGCCAGGGCGACTGGCTGGGCGATGCGCTCGGCAGCGAGCAGGGTGCCGCCGTTGCCTTCCCAGTCCTGGCGGAAAGCTGCGAGCACGCGGTCACCCCATTCGCCGCTCGGCACCAGGGCCACGGCGCGGACCAGGCCGTCTGCGCGGGCACGGCGAGAGACTTCGCGAGCTTCGTCCTCGGCGGCGAGGCCGAACTGGAACAGTTGTGGTGGCGATTTCTGCCCGGCCTCGGCGTAGTTCAGTGCCAGGGTGGTGATGGGCAGTTGCGGGTAGTCGGCGAGTTTCTTCACCAGTGGTTTTTCGAGCGGACCGATCACCAGCTGTACGCCGGCCGCCTGGGCCTGGCGATAGAAGTCGTCCAGCGAGGTGAGGCGCGAGCTGTCGAAAACCTGAACCGCCGGCGCTGGCTGGCCGGATTGCTGGGCCTGGAAATGGGCCGCCATGAAGCCGTCGCGCAGCGCGCGGGCTACACCGGCGAGCGGGCCTTCCTGTGGCAGCAGCAGGGCGATCTTGGTCAGCGGCTGGCTGGCCAGTTGCTTGAGCTTGACCAGTGCGTCAGGCAACTGCTTGGCGGCCGGATGATCGGCATGTTGCTGGCGCCAGCTGTCGATGGCGGCCTGTTGCTGCTCCAGGGTGCCGGCGCTCTTGACCGCCAGGGCCAGGCTGGTCCAGCCGGCGAGGGTCGGGTTGCTGGTTGGTTGCTGCAGCTGGTCGGCGGGCAGCGAGGCTACCAGCGACCAGATGGCATCGTTGTTCTTGGTTGCGTCCGGGCCGCTGAGCAGCGGAGCCAGCAAGATGCGCTGCTGGGCCGCAGGAAGTGCCTGGCCGTCGGCTTCGAGGGCTGCAGCATGCACGCTGTAGGTGCGCACCTGCTGCTCTTCGGGGAGCTCGCCGACGCGTTGCAGGCTCGGGTGCGACAGGGCGCCGAGGGCGGCCTTGGGCTGGTTGCGGCTCATCGCCAGCTCGGCAGCCAGGGTGCTGGCGAACACCTGTTGGGCGGGTTTGAGCGTGTCCAGTGGAACCTGCTCGAGGATGCGTGCGGCGCGTGGGAAGTCCTTCTGCCGGTAGGCCATGTCGGCGGCGCTCAGGCGCAGCAGCGCGGCGTCTTCGGCGGACTTGCTGGAAGCCGCCTTCTCGAGCAGTTGCTCGATGCTGGCGTCCGGGGTGCGTGGCAGTTCGCCCAGGCTGGATGAGGGCGAGCTGGCGCAGGCTGCCAGCAGGGCAGCGAGACAGAGGGCTGTGAGCAGCCGCAGGCAAGCGATCATGTAAGGGTCCTGTTACTCGATCAAGTTGGCCGGCAATTGTACCCAAGCGCTGGCCGGGGCGCGATCTTGCTGACGCTGATCCTTCACTATAGGTCGCATGTCAGGGGGGGCGGCCAAGTTCTTTGCGCCTTGTTGCGGGCGCTCGGGCTACAATAGCGCCTTTGATCGGCAAGGCAGGTGTGTGCAGTGACTGATGTTGCAGGGGTTCCAAAATCCATAGCGGGTACGCTTTACGTCGTTGCGACGCCCATCGGCAACCTCGACGACATGAGCGCCCGGGCACTCAAGGTGCTGGCCGGCGTGGCGCTGATCGCCGCCGAGGATACCCGCCACTCGGTGCGTCTGCTGCAGCATTTCGGCATCGAGACGCCGCTGGCGGCCTGCCATGAGCACAACGAGCGCGACGAAGGCAGTCGCTTCATTACGCGCTTGCTGGCGGGTGACGATGTGGCGCTGGTGTCCGACGCCGGCACGCCGCTGATTTCCGATCCGGGCTATCACCTGGTGCGCCAGGCGCGTGCTGCCGGGGTGAAGGTGGTGCCGGTGCCAGGGGCGTGCGCGCTGATCGCTGCGCTGTCGGCGGCGGGGCTGCCCTCTGATCGCTTCATTTTCGAAGGCTTCCTACCGGCGAAGGCTGTCGGGCGCCGTGCGCGTCTGGAGCAGGTCAAGGAAGAACCTCGGACCTTGATCTTCTATGAAGCGCCGCATCGTATCCTTGAGTGCTTGGAAGACATGGAGGCGGTATTCGGCGGTGAGCGCCCGGCTGTACTGGCGCGAGAGCTGACCAAGACGTTCGAGACGCTCAAGGGCTTGCCGCTGGCCGAGTTGCGCGCCTTTGTCGCAGCTGACGCCAATCAGCAGCGTGGTGAGTGCGTGGTGCTGGTGGCGGGCTGGAGTGCGCCGCAAGACGACCAGGCGATCAGTAGCGACGCCATGCGTGTATTGGATCTGTTGCTGGCAGAATTACCGCTCAAGCGGGCGGCCGCATTGGCGGCGGAAATTACCGGGGTGCGTAAGAATCTTCTTTATCAAGCAGCGCTGGATAAACAGAAAAGCCATTAATGGCGTAATGATATTATTTGCGGTATTGCTTGTTCTTGATCGCGCCTGCCGTTACCCTTGTCGGCGGAGAGTCGATCGGACAGTCGCTGCCTGTTTTTGTTCCGCAAAATCAGGGGGAGGAAAGTCCGGGCTCCGCAGGGCAGAGTGCCAGGTAACGCCTGGGAGGCGCGAGCCTACGGAAAGTGCCACAGAAAACAACCGCCTAAGCACTTCGGTGCCGGTAAGGGTGAAAAGGTGCGGTAAGAGCGCACCGCACGGCTGGCAACAGTTCGTGGCTAGGTAAACCCCACTCGGAGCAAGACCAAATAGGGTTCCATACGGCGTGGCCCGCGTCGGAACCGGGTAGGTTGCTAGAGGCGTCCAGTGATGGCCGTCGTAGAGGAATGACTGTCCTCGACAAAACCCGGCTTACAGATCGACTCTCCTCCCCCTCTCTTCCTGCTTGAATCGATAGCAGATCCTTCCTGGTAATGCCGAAAAGTTCTTACTCTTGATAATTCACTTTAACTTCACACTCTATCCGTTTGAGTGCGCTTGATTTTTTCCGCCAATTTTTTCTTCCGGTAGTCCTTCCTCCTTCCTTTGTTGCGCTAAATCTCGGTCCTGTAAGGGTTTTCCCTATGAACGCGCCTTGACGGTGTGGCGGACGGATTCCTATAGTGTGCGCAAGTGGCAGAAAGTGGGATGAAGTGGGTTTTCTGGCACAAAAAAGTTACCATTGTGGGGAATCGCAGCCGTGTTCCGCGGAGCCAACGCCGTCAGCCTCGATGCAAAGGGCCGTCTCGCCATGCCGAGCCGGTACCGTGACGAGCTCGATTCGCGTTGCAATGGTCAACTTATCGTGACCATCGACGCTGTTGACCCCTGCTTGTGTGTTTATCCCCTCGATGAGTGGGAGCAGATAGAAGCCAAGTTGCGTGCCTTGCCGTCGCTGCGTGAGGAAAACCGCCGCCTGCAGCGTTTGCTGATCGGTAATGCGGTGGACCTGGAGCTCGATGGCAGTGGTCGTTTCCTGGTTCCGCCCCGTTTGCGTGAGTACGCCAAGCTCGACAAGAAGGCGATGCTGGTGGGGCAACTGAACAAATTCCAGCTGTGGGATGAGGATGCCTGGAACGCGGTTTCGGCAGCCGACCTCGCAGCTATTCAACAACCGGGCGCCATGCCCGATGAACTGCGTGACCTGATCCTGTGACGATAGATAGCGGCTTCAACCACATCACCGTATTGCTCGACGAAGCTGTCGAGGCATTGGCCCTGCGCGCCGACGGTTGCTATCTGGACGGGACCTTTGGTCGCGGTGGGCACAGTCGTCTCATTCTCAGCAAGCTCGGGCCGCAAGGGCGGCTGCTGGGCTTCGACAAAGATCCACAGGCGATTGCCACGGGGCAAGCGCTGGCGGCCGAAGACGGCCGCTTTGTCATTGTGCAGCGCAGCTTCGCCGAACTGGGTGATGAAGTGCGCGCGCGCGGGCTGGACGGCAAGGTCAGCGGTATCCTGCTCGACCTGGGTGTCTCCTCGCCGCAGCTGGACGATCCTGAGCGCGGCTTCAGTTTCCTCAACGATGGCCCGCTGGACATGCGCATGAATCCGGGCCAGGGCATCAGCGCCGCCGAGTTCATCGCCACCGCGCCCGTCGAAGAAATAGCCCGCGTGTTCAAGGAGTACGGCGAGGAGCGTTTTGCCGGTCGCATGGCGCGTGCGGTGGTCGAGCGTCGCGAGAAGCAGCCGTTCACCCGTACCGCCGACCTGGCCGAAGTGCTCAAGGTCGCCAACCCTGCTTGGGAGAAGGGCAAGAACCCGGCGACTCGCGCCTTCCAGGGGCTGCGCATTCACGTCAATAACGAACTGGGCGATCTGGAGGCCGGCCTCGACGCCGCGCTCGAGGCGCTGGAAGTCGGCGGCCGCCTGGCGGTGATCAGCTTCCACTCGCTGGAAGACCGCATCGTCAAACTGTTCATGCGCAAGCTGGTCAAGGGCGAAGCGGATAACCTGCCACGCAACCTGCCGGTGCAGCACAAGGCCTTCGAGCCTCGTATCAAGCTGATCGGCAAGGCGCAGTTCGCCTCCGATGCAGAACTCAAGGCCAACCCGCGTGCGCGCAGCGCCGTCATGCGCGTGGCGGAGAAGCTGCGGTGAGTCGCCTGTTCGCCAAGCCATTGCCAGGCGGAAGCTTCCTGATGCTTCTGCTGTTCGTTGGCGTGCTGGTGTCGGCCATCGCTGTCTCCTACAGCGCTCACTGGAACCGCCAGTTGCTCAACACGCTCTACAACGAGCTGAGCGAGCGCGACAAGGCCCAGGCTGAGTGGGGGCGCCTGATTCTCGAGCAGAGCACCTGGACTGCCCACAGCCGTATCGAAAACCTGGCTGCCGGCCAGTTGAAGATGCGCGTACCCAACGCTGACGAAGTGCGGATGGTGACGCCATGATGAAGCTCGAGGGTGCACTCTACCCCTGGCGCTTCCGGGTCGTCGTAGGCCTGCTGGCGTTGATGGTCGGCGCGATCAGCTGGCGGATCATCGACCTGCAGGTGGTCGACCGAGACTTCCTCAAGGGGCAGGGCGATGCTCGCAGCCTGCGCCATATCCCGATTCCTGCGCACCGTGGCCTGATTACCGACCGCAATGGCGAGCCTCTGGCCGTCAGTACGCCGGTCACCACGCTCTGGGCCAACCCCAAGGAGATGCAGGCGTCCAAGGACCGTTGGCCGCAACTGGCCGCTGTGCTGGGGCAGAACCCGCAGCAACTGATCGAGCGCCTCACCCAGCAGGCCAACAAGGAATTCATCTACCTGGTTCGCGGCCTCACCCCCGAGCAGGGCCAGCAGGTACTCGACCTTAAAGTGCCCGGTGTCTATGGCCTCGAAGAATTCCGCCGCTTCTATCCGGCGGGCGATGTCACGGCGCACATGGTGGGTTTCACCGACCTGGACGACCATGGTCGTGAAGGTGTCGAGCTCGCCTATGACGAGTGGCTGGCCGGGGTGCCTGGCAAACGTCAGGTGATCAAGGACCGGCGCGGCCGCCTGATCAAGGATATTCAAGTCACCAAGAACGCCAAGGCCGGTAAGACCTTGGCGTTGTCGATAGATCTGCGCCTGCAGTACCTGGCGACTCGCGAGCTGCGCAACGCCATCGCCGAACAGGACGCCAAGGCCGGCAGCCTGGTGATCATGGACGTCAAGACCGGCGAGGTCCTGGCGATGGTCAACCAGCCAACGTACAACCCCAACAACCGCCGCAGCATGTTCCCGGCAGCCATGCGTAACCGGGCGATCATCGATGTGTTCGAGCCAGGTTCCACGGTCAAGCCGATTTCCATGAGTGCGGCGCTGCAGAGCGGGCGCTGGAAACCCACCGACAAGGTCGAGGTGTATCCGGGCAGCCTGCAGATTGGTCGCTACACGATCAAGGACGTGTCCAAGAGCGAGGGCCCGATCCTCGACCTGACCGGCATCCTGATCAACTCCAGTAACGTCGGCATGAGCAAGATCGCCTTCGATATCGGTGGCGAAGCCATCTACCGCGTGATGTCGCAGGTTGGCCTGGGGCAGTACACCGGCCTGGGATTCCCGGGTGAGCGCGTGGGCAACCTGCCCAACCATCGTGAGTGGCGCAAGGCCGAGACAGCCACGCTCTCCTATGGATACGGCGTATCGGTCACCGCCCTGCAGTTGGTTCACGCCTACGCCGCGCTGGCCAACGACGGCAAGATGGTGCCGCTGTCAATTCTCAAGGTCGACAAGACGCCGGAAGCCGTGCAAGCCATTCCGAAGGAAACCGCCAAGACCATTCAGGGCATGTTGCAGCAGGTGATCGAGGCGCCGCGCGGTGTGTTCCGCGCCCAGGTGCCGTTCTACCACGTTGCCGGCAAGTCGGGCACCGCGCGCAAGGCCACGGTCGGCTCCAAGGGATACACCGAAAACGCCTACCGTTCGCTGTTTGCCGGTTTCGGCCCGATGAGCGACCCGCGCTACGCCATCGTCGTGGTCATCGACGAGCCGGGCAAAGGCGGTTACTTCGGTGGTCTGGTCTCGGCGCCGGTGTTCAGCAAGGTCATGTCCGGCACTCTGCGGCTGATGAACGTGCCGCCGGATAACCTGCCGCCCGCGAACGTGCAGCAGGCCAGTGCAGTACCCGCCAAGGGAGGGCGTGGTTGATGACAATGCCATTGAGCAAGCTTTTCGCCCATGCCAGCCGCGATCCGTTGATTCGCGAGCTGACACTCGACAGCCGCCAGGTGCGGCCGGGTGATCTGTTCCTGGCGGTGCCGGGTGCCAAGGTCGATGGCCGCGACCACATCGCCGACGCGCTTGCCCGCGGTGCTGCCGCCATTGCCTATGAAGAGCAGGGCGCCACGGTGCTGCCGCTCACTGACGTGCCGCTGATTCCGGTCAAGGGCCTGATCGCGCAACTGTCGGCCATCGCCGGCCGTTTCTATGGCGAGCCGAGCCGCCAGCTCAACCTGGTCGGCGTGACCGGCACCAACGGCAAGACCAGCGTGACGCAATTGCTCGCCCAGGCCCTCGACCAGTTGGGCCAGCGCTGCGGTCTGATCGGCACCTTGGGCACCGGTTTCTTCGGTGACTTGCAGAGCGGCCGCCTGACCACGCCGGACCCGATTGCCGTGCAAGCTACGCTCAACGACCTCAAGAAGGGCGGTGCCAAGGCCGTGGCGATGGAAGTGTCTTCCCACGCCCTGGAGCAGGGACGCGTGGCGGCGCTGGCCTTCGATATCGCGGTGATGACCAACCTGTCGCGCGATCACCTGGACTACCACGGCAGCATGGAGGCCTACGAGGCCGCCAAGGCCAAGCTGTTCGCATGGCCGAGCCTGCGCTGCCAGGTGGTCAACCTGGACGATGCCTTTGGTCGTCGTCTGGCCGAAGACTTTGCCCGCCGCCCGAGTGCCGATCATATCGAGACCCGGATGCTCAGCTATAGCCTGGAAAACCCGGACGCCTCGCTGTTCTGCCGCGAAGCCCACTTCGACGATGATGGCGTGCGCGCCATCATCGTCACCGCTCAAGGCGAACGCACACTGCGCAGCCAACTGCTCGGGCGCTTCAACCTGAGCAACATGCTGGCCGCCGTAGCCACGTTGCTGGCGCTGGATTACTCGCTGGACGAAATACTGAAAGTCACCCCGCAACTGCAGGGGCCTGTCGGTCGCATGCAGCGCCTGGGTGGTGGTGCCAAGCCGCTGGTGGTGGTCGACTACGCCCACACCCCCGACGCACTGGAGAAGGTGCTCGAAGCCCTGCGCCCGCACGCCCACGGCAAGCTGCTGTGCCTGTTCGGCTGCGGCGGGGATCGCGATCGCGGCAAGCGTCCGCTGATGGCCGAGGTGGCCGAGCGTCTGGCCGACCGCGTACTGGTCACCGACGACAACCCACGTACCGAGGATCCGCTGCGGATCTTCGATGACATTCGCCCAGGTTTCGCCAAGGCTGCCGACGCCGAGTTCGTCGCCGGTCGCGGCCAGGCCATCGCACACCTGATCGCCACCGCTGCCGCCGACGATGTGATCGTGCTGGCCGGCAAGGGGCACGAGGATTACCAGGAGATCAATGGCGAGCGCCTTGATTTCTCCGATCTGGTCGAAGCCGAGAAGGCACTTTCAGCCTGGGGGGCTCCACATGATTAAGCCCATGACACTCAGCCAGCTGACTACAGCACTGAGTGCTCGTCTGGTCGGTGCCGACGCCACCTTCAACGGTGTCAGCATCGACAGCCGCAGCGTGGCTGCGGGGCAACTGTTCATTGCACTGACCGGCCCGCGTTTCGATGGTCACGACTACCTTGCCGATGTGAAGGCCAGGGGGGCCGTGGCCGCGTTGGTCGAGCGCGAAATCGCCGATGTCGACCTGCCGCAACTGCTTGTTGCCGATTGTCGTGTGGCACTGGGCCAGTTGGGCGCGCTCAATCGCGCCGCCTTCGACAAGCCGGTGGTCGCCATCACAGGCTCCAGCGGCAAGACCACGGTCAAGGAGATGCTGGCTTCCATCCTGCGTACCCGCGGTCTTGTGCATGCCACCCGTGGCAACCTGAACAACGACCTCGGCGCTCCACTGACGTTGCTGGAGATCGCGCCCGAACACAGCGCTGCGGTGATCGAGCTGGGCGCTTCGCGCATCGGCGAGATTCGCTACACCGTTGGTCTCACTCAGCCGCAAGTCGTCATCCTCAACAACGCTGGCACCGCCCACGTGGGTGAGTTCGGCGGCCCGGAGAAGATCGTCGAGGCCAAGGGCGAGATTCTCGAGGGCTTGGGCGAGGGCGGTATCGCCGTGCTCAATCTCGACGACAAGGCCTTTGACATCTGGCGCAAGCGCGCCGGTGCGCACCAGGTGCTGAGCTTCGCCCTGACCAACGAGAAGGCCGACTTCCATGCCAGCGACATCGGTCGCGACGCGCGCGGCTGCCCTTCGTTCACCCTGCACGGTCCGAGCGGCAGTGCGCCGGTACAGTTGAACCTGCTCGGTACGCATAACGTCAGCAACGCCCTGGCCGCCGCTGCTGCCGCACATGCCGTGGGCGTGAGCCTGCCGGGTATCGCTGCCGGCCTGGCCGCAGTGCAGCCGGTCAAGGGCCGTTCCGTGGCGCAGATCGCGCCCAGCGGTGCGCGGGTGATCGACGACACCTACAACGCAAATCCCACCTCGATGTGTGCCGCCATTGATATACTCGCCGGCTTTTCCGGACGCACCGTCCTGGTGCTCGGGGATATCGGCGAACTGGGGCAATGGGCCGAGGAAGGCCACCGTCAGGTGGGCGACCATGCGCGCGGCAAGGTCGATGCCTTGTACGCGACGGGCACCAACATGGTTCATGCGGTCCAGGCGTTCGGCGCCAATGGCCGCCATTTCGCTACTCAAGCTGAGCTGATCGACGCCGTTCGTGCCGAGAGCGTCAGCGATACCACTATCTTGATCAAGGGCTCGCGCAGCGCTGCGATGGAAAACGTCGTGGCTGCTCTGTGTGGTGCCAGCGGGGAGAAACATTAATGCTGCTGCTGTTGGCTGAGTATCTGCAACAGTTCTACAAGGGCTTCGCGGTCTTCCAGTACCTGTCCCTGCGCGGGATCCTGGGTGTGTTGACGGCGTTGTCCCTGGCACTGTGGCTGGGGCCCTGGATGATTCGTACCCTGCAGATTCGCCAGATCGGTCAGGCCGTGCGTAACGACGGCCCGCAATCGCACCTGTCCAAGTCCGGCACCCCGACCATGGGCGGTGCGCTGATCCTGTCCGCTATCGCCATCAGCACTTTGCTGTGGGCCGACCTGACCAATCGCTATGTCTGGGTGGTGCTGATCGTCACCCTGCTGTTCGGCGCCATCGGCTGGGTCGACGACTACCGCAAGGTGATCGAGAAGAACTCCCGCGGCCTGCCGAGCCGCTGGAAGTATTTCTGGCAGTCGGTATTTGGCCTCGGGGCTGCGGTCTTCCTCTACATGACTGCACCGACCAGCGTCGAAACCACGCTGATCGTGCCGTTCCTCAAGGACTTCACCATCCCACTGGGCGTCGGCTTCGTCGTGCTGACCTACTTCGTCATCGTCGGCTCGAGCAACGCGGTCAACCTGACCGACGGCCTCGACGGCCTGGCGATCATGCCGACGGTGATGGTGGGCGGTGCGCTCGGTATTTTCTGCTATCTGTCGGGCAACGTGAAGTTCGCCGAATACCTGCTGATCCCTTATGTACCGGGCTCGGGCGAGCTGATCGTGTTCTGCGGTGCGCTGATCGGCGCAGGCCTGGGCTTCCTCTGGTTCAACACCTACCCGGCGCAAGTCTTCATGGGTGACGTCGGTGCCCTGGCACTGGGCGCCGCGCTGGGCACCATCGCCGTGATCGTCCGCCAGGAAATCGTGCTGTTCATCATGGGCGGCATCTTCGTGGTGGAAACCCTTTCGGTGGTGATCCAGGTGGCCTCGTTCAAGTTGACCGGCAAGCGCGTGTTTCGCATGGCGCCGATTCACCACCATTTCGAACTCAAGGGTTGGCCCGAGCCGCGGGTGATCGTCCGATTCTGGATCATCACCGTGATTCTGGTGCTGATCGGCCTTGCCACCCTGAAACTGAGGTAAACGAGCGTGTCACTGATCGCTTCCGACCAATTCCGCATCGTTGTCGGCCTCGGCAAGAGCGGCATGTCCCTGGTTCGCTTCCTGGCGAACCGGGGCATCGCCTTTGCGGTCGCCGATACCCGCGAGCAACCGCCGGAACTGGACACCCTGCGCCGTGAATACCCGCAGGTGGAAGTGCGCTGTGGTGAACTGGATGTGGACTTCCTGTGCCGCGCCAACGAGCTTTACGTCAGCCCCGGCCTGGCACTGGCTACCCCGGCGTTGCAGCAGGCCGCCGCACGAGGCGTCAAGCTCTCCGGTGATATCGAACTGTTCGCCCGCCATGCCAAGGCGCCGATCATCGCGATCAGCGGCTCGAACGCCAAGAGCACCGTGACCACCCTGGTCGGCGAGATGGCTGCCAAGGCCGGCAAGCGCGTCGCTGTCGGTGGCAACCTCGGTACGCCGGCGCTGGACCTGCTCGACGATGCAGTCGAGTTGTATGTGATGGAGCTGTCGAGCTTCCAGCTGGAGACCACCGACCAGCTCAACGCCGAAGTGGCGACCGTACTGAATATCAGCGAAGACCACATGGATCGCTACAGTGGCCTGCCGGCCTATCACCTGGCCAAGCACCGCATCTTCCGGGGTGCGCGCCAAGTGGTGGTGAACCGTCAGGATGCCCTGAGCCGGCCGCTGCCGGTCGAGGGCATTCCATGCTGGACCTTCGGCCTCAACACCCCCGACTTCAAGGCCTTCGGCCTGCGTGATGTTGCGGGCGAGAAACACCTGGCATTCGAGTTCTGCACCCTGATGCCCGTGCGCGATCTGAAGATCCGCGGTGCGCACAACCAGAGCAATGCCCTGGCCGCCCTGGCCCTGGGCCATGCCGCCGGTCTGCCGTTCGAGCCGATGCTCGAAGCCCTGCGCGAGTTCAAGGGCCTTGTCCATCGCTGCCAGTGGATCCGCGAGCGTAATGGCGTGAACTGGTACGACGATTCCAAGGCCACCAACGTCGGTGCGGCACTGGCCGCCATCGAGGGCCTGGGCGCCGATATCGATGGCAAGCTGGTCCTGATCGCTGGCGGTGACGGCAAGGGGGCGGACTTCTCTGCTCTGCGCGAGCCGGTGGGCAAGCATTGCCGCGCCGTGGTGTTGCTGGGGCGTGACGCCGAGCGCCTGGCCGAGACCTTCGGCGACAGCGTGCCGCTGGTGCGGGTCAAGACCCTGGACGAAGCCGTGCAGCGCTGCGCCGAGCTCGCCCAGCCAGGTGACGCGGTGCTGCTGTCGCCGGCCTGCGCCAGCCTCGACATGTTCAAGAATTTTGAAGAGCGCGGGCGGCTGTTCGCCCAGGCGGCGGAGGGGCTGGCATGATCTTCGGTATCCTCAAGCCCTATCCCTCGCCGCTGATCAGCGGTCGTGGCATCGACCTGGACTTCCCGCTGCTGGCGGGCTGCCTGGCCCTGCTTGGCCTGGGCCTGGTGATGATCACCTCGGCCTCCTCGGAAGTCGCCGCGGTGCAGTCGGGCAACCCGCTTTACCACATGATCCGCCACCTGGTGTACGTCGCCCTGGGGCTGGGAGCCTGCGGCCTGACCATGATGGTGCCGATCGCCACCTGGCAGCGCATGGGCTTCCTCATGCTGATCGGCGCCTTCGGCCTGCTGGTGCTGGTGCTGGTACCAGGCATCGGCCGGGAGGTGAACGGTTCGATGCGCTGGATTGGTTTCAGCTTCTTCAACGTCCAGCCGTCGGAAATCGCCAAGGTCTTCGTGGTCATCTACCTCGCAGGTTACCTGGTGCGTCGTCAGACCGAGGTGCGCGAGAGCTGGATGGGCTTCTTCAAGCCGTTCATCGTTTTGCTGCCCATGGCCGGCCTGCTGCTGATGGAGCCTGACTTCGGCGCCACCGTGGTGATGATGGGCGCTGCGGCGGCCATGCTGTTCCTCGGTGGGGTGGGGCTGTTCCGCTTCTCGCTGATGGTGGTGCTGGCGGTGGTCGCGGTGTTCATTCTGGTTCAGGCGCAACCCTACCGGATGGCGCGCTTGATCACCTTCACCGACCCCTGGTCCGACCAGTTCGGTTCGGGCTACCAGCTGACCCAGGCACTGATTGCCTTCGGTCGTGGCGAGTGGCTGGGCGTCGGCCTGGGCAACAGCGTACAGAAACAGTTCTATCTGCCCGAGGCGCACACCGACTTCGTGTTCTCGGTGCTGGCCGAAGAGCTTGGCGTGGTTGGCTCGCTGTGCACCGTGGCGCTGTTCGTGTTCGTCACCATCCGTGCCTTGTACATCGGCCTGTGGGCCGAGAAGGCCAAGCAGTTCTTCGCCGCCTACATGGCCTTCGGCCTGGCCTTCCTGTGGATCGGCCAGTTCCTGATCAACATTGGTGTGAACGTGGGCCTGCTGCCGACCAAGGGGCTGACGCTGCCATTCCTCAGCTACGGGGGCAGCTCGCTGGTGATCTGCTGCGCCTGTGTGGGGCTGTTGCTGCGTATCGAGTGGGAGAGTCGAACGCACCTGGGCAGCGAGGAACACGAGTTCAAAGAGAGCGATTTTGCCGAGGAGACCAGTCATGGCCGCTGATGGCAAGAACGTACTGATCATGGCCGGTGGCACCGGGGGGCATGTGTTCCCGGCCCTGGCCTGCGCCCGCGAATTCCAGGCGCGCGGCTACAGCGTGCATTGGCTGGGTACGCCACGGGGTATCGAGAACGAACTGGTTCCCCAGGCCGGCTTGCCGCTGCACCTGATCCAGGTCAGCGGGCTGCGTGGCAAGGGCAAGCTGTCGCTGCTCAAGGCGCCGTTCACCCTGGTCAAGGCCGTGCTGCAGGCGCGGCGCATCATTCGTGAGCTCAAGCCGGTGTGCGTGCTGGGCTTTGGCGGCTATGTCACAGGCCCTGGCGGTGTTGCCGCGCGGCTGTGCGGTGTGCCGCTGGTGATTCACGAACAGAATGCCCGCGCGGGTACCGCCAATCGGCTGCTGGTGCCACTGGCCGCACGAGTCTGCGAAGCTTTCCCCGACACCTTCGCTGCCAGCGAAAAACGTCGGACTACCGGTAACCCGGTGCGCCCGGAACTGTTCCTGGAAGCGCCCCGTGCGGCACTTGCCGAGCGTCGTGCGCGCCTTCTGGTGCTCGGAGGCAGCCTCGGTGCGGAACCATTGAACAAATTGCTGCCTAAGGCCCTGTCCGAAGTGACTGCAGACCTGCGTCCAGAGGTGTTCCACCAGGCTGGCAAGCAACATGCGTCGATCACCGCCGAGCGTTATCGCGAGGCCGGGATCGAGGCTCAGGTAGAGCCTTTCATCAAAGACATGGCCCACGCTTATGGCTGGGCCGACATGGTGGTGTGCCGGGCCGGCGCCCTGACCGTCAGCGAACTCGCGGCGGCGGGCCTGCCCTCGATGCTGGTGCCCTTGCCCCACGCGATCGACGATCACCAGACCCACAACGCCCAATATCTGGCTCGCGAAGGTGCTGCCTTCCTGCTGCCACAAGCGACAACTGGCGCAGCGCAGCTCGCTGAACGCCTGAACGAGGTGCTGATGCAACCCGAGAAACTCAACACCATGGCCGGCACTGCACGTCGCCTGGCCAAGCCTGCTGCAACCAGCACCGTGGTCGATATCTGCCTGGAGGTGGCCCATGGTTGAAAGCCAGAAAGCCATGCCGCAGCCCAAGATGGGCCGCATTCGTCGCATTCACTTCGTCGGTATCGGCGGCGTGGGCATGTGCGGTATCGCCGAAGTGCTGCTGAACCTGGGCTACGAAGTGTCCGGTTCCGACCTCAAGGCCTCGCCGGTCACCCAGCGCCTGGAGTCGTTCGGCGCCGAAATTTTCGTGGGTCACCGTGCCGAGAACGCTGCCACCGCCGATGTACTGGTGGTTTCCAGCGCAATCAATCCGGCCAACCCTGAAGTTGCCACCGCGCTCGAGCGCCGTATCCCGGTGGTGCCGCGTGCCGAAATGCTGGCCGAGCTGATGCGCTACCGCCACGGCATCGCCGTCGCCGGTACCCACGGCAAGACCACCACCACCAGCCTGCTGGCCTCGGTGTTCGCTGCCGGCGGCCTGGATCCGACCTTCGTCATCGGTGGCCGTCTGACCGCCGCTGGCACCAACGCCCAGCTCGGTACCAGCCGCTACCTGATCGCCGAAGCCGATGAAAGCGATGCCAGCTTCCTGCACCTGCAGCCGATGGTCGCCGTCGTCACCAATATCGACGCCGACCACATGGCAACCTACGAAGGTGACTTCAACAAGCTGAAGAAGACCTTCGTCGAGTTCCTGCACAACCTGCCGTTCTACGGTCTGGCCGTGATGTGCCTGGACGATCCGGTCGTGCGCGAGATCCTGCCTCAGGTCAAGCGCCCCACCGTCACCTATGGCTTCAGCGAAGAGGCCGACATCCGCGCCATCAATGTGCGCCAGCAGGGCATGCAGACGCATTTCACCGTGCTGCGTCGCGACTGCGAGCCGCTGGAAGTGTCGGTGAACATGCCGGGCAACCACAACGTGCTCAACGCCCTGGCCACCATCGCCATCGCCACCGACGAGGGCATCAGTGACGATGCCATCATCCAGGGGCTGTCGGGCTTCCAGGGTGTGGGGCGACGCTTCCAGGTGTATGGCGAGCTGCCAGTCGAAGGCGGCAGCGTGATGCTGGTCGACGACTATGGCCATCACCCCACCGAAGTGGCGGCGGTGATCAAGGCCGTGCGCGGTGGTTGGCCGAGCCGGCGCCTGGTCATCGTCTACCAGCCGCACCGCTACAGCCGCACCCGCGATCTTTACGACGACTTCGTGCAGGTGCTGGGTGATGCCAACGTGCTGCTGCTGATGGAAGTCTATCCGGCCGGCGAGGAGCCGATCCCCGGCGCCGACAGCCGCCAGCTGTGCCACAGCATCCGCCAGCGCGGCAAGCTGGACCCGATCTACATCGAACGTGGCGCTGAGCTTGCGCCACTGGTCAAGCCGCTGCTGCGCGCCGGTGACATCCTGATCTGCCAGGGTGCCGGCGATGTGGGTGGCCTGGCCCCGCAACTGATGAAAAGCCCGCTGTTCGCTGGCGCTGTCGCCAAGCAGGAGAAACCGCTGTGAGTACCGCCTACGACAAACTGCACTCCACGCTCGACGTCAAGGCCTTCGGCCGCGTCGCCGTGCTCTATGGCGGCAAGAGCGCCGAGCGCGAGGTTTCGCTCAAGTCGGGTGCGGCGGTGATCGAGGCGCTGACCTCGGCCGGTGTGGATGTGGTTGCCATCGATGTGGGCGACGATCTGCTCGCGCGCCTGCAAAGCGAGAAGATCGACCGTGCCTTCATCATTCTTCACGGCCGCGGTGGTGAAGACGGCAGCATGCAAGGCTTGCTCGAGTGCCTGGGCATTCCCTACACCGGCAGCGGCATCCTCGCCTCGGCACTGGCCATGGACAAGCTGCGCACCAAGCAGGTGTGGCAGAGCCTGGGTATCCCGACCCCGCGTCACGCCGTGCTGGCCAGCGAAAGCGACTGTGTCGAGGCTGGCAAGGAACTGGGCTTCCCGCTGATCGTCAAACCGGCGCATGAAGGTTCCAGCATCGGCATGGCCAAGGTGAACAGTGTCGAAGAGCTTGTTGCCGCCTGGCAGGACGCCGCCCGCTACGACTCGCAGGTGCTGGTCGAGCAGTGGATCCATGGCCCGGAGTTCACCATTGCGGTGCTGCGCGGGCAGGTGCTGCC
Source organism: Pseudomonas sp. RW10S2 (assembly GCF_014268985.1). Classification (NCBI taxonomy): domain Bacteria; kingdom Pseudomonadati; phylum Pseudomonadota; class Gammaproteobacteria; order Pseudomonadales; family Pseudomonadaceae; genus Pseudomonas; species Pseudomonas sp. RW10S2. The sequence continues at coordinate 22,642 of NZ_JABWRO010000049.1, forward strand.
ACCGATCGCACTGGGTACGCCGCACGTGTTCTACGACTACGACGCCAAGTACATCGCCAACGACACCCAGTACCGCATTCCCTGCGGCCTGGACGCCGGCAAGGAACAGGAACTGATGGACCTGACTGCACGCGCCTGCGATGCCATCGGCATCGAGGGCTGGGGCCGTCTGGATGTAATGCAGGACGAGCAGGGCCGGTTCTGGCTGCTCGAAGTCAACACCGCACCTGGCATGACTGATCATAGCCTGGTGCCCATGGCGGCCCGCGCGGCCGGTCTGGACTTCCAGCAACTGGTGCTGGCGATCCTGGCCGAAAGCGTAGCGACGCGAGGTTAAGAGCCATGCAAGGCGCGATGATACGTCAGCAGCAACCCGTTACCGGCCGTAGCAAGCCGGTGCCACGTGGTGCCAGCCGACTGGTGGCCGACGAGCCCGTATCGGCGCGCCTGCCACGACCCAGTTTCGGTGGGTTGAAACGCCTGCTGTGGCCGGTGCTGCTGGTCGCTGCCGGCTTCGGTGCCTATGAAGGCGCGATCCGCTTGATGCCTTACGCCGACCGGCCGATCACCAAGATCGCCGTGCAGGGTGATCTGAGCTACATCAGCCAGCAGGCGGTGCAGCAGCGTATCGCGCCTTATGTCGCCGCGAGCTTCTTCAGTGTCGACCTGCCGGCGATGCGTGCGGAGCTCGAGCAGATGCCATGGATCGCCCACGCCGAAGTGCGTCGGGTATGGCCGGACGAGGTGGTGATCCGCCTCGAGGAACAACTGCCGGTAGCGCGCTGGGGCGATGAGGCCTTGCTCAACAACCAGGGCCAGGCGTTCACCCCGCGCGAGCTGGCCAACTATGAGCATTTGCCGCAGCTGTTCGGGCCGCAGCGCGCTCAGCAACAAGTCATGCAGCAGTATCAGGTATTGAGCCAGATGCTGCGCCCCATGGGCTTCTCCATCGCTCGCCTGGAGCTGCGCGAGCGAGGCAGCTGGTTCCTGACCACTGGCGCGGGTAGCGCCGGTCCTGGCGTCGAGCTGCTGTTGGGGCGCGATCATCTGGTGGAGAAGATGCGCCGGTTCATTGCCATTTACGACAAGACACTCAAAGAGCAGATCACCAACATCGCCCGCATCGATCTGCGATACGCCAACGGATTAGCGGTTGGCTGGCGGGAACCGAATGCACCGACGACGGCCCAACCCGCCGTTGCGAAGAATTAGAGAGAGGCAGGACCATGGCAAACGCGCATAGCGGCAAAATGATCGTCGGGCTGGACATTGGCACCTCCAAGGTGGTGGCGCTGGTGGGCGAAGTGGCGGCGGACGGCACCCTGGAGATCGTCGGGATCGGGACGCATCCCTCCCGCGGCCTGAAGAAAGGCGTGGTGGTGAATATCGAGTCGACCGTGCAGTCGATCCAGCGCGCGGTGGAAGAAGCGCAGCTGATGGCCGGCTGCCGTATCCACTCGGCGTTCGTCGGTGTTGCCGGCAACCATATTCGCAGCCTGAACTCCCATGGCATCGTCGCCATCCGCGACCGTGAGGTCAGCGTCGCCGACCTCGAGCGCGTGCTCGACGCCGCCCAGGCCGTGGCCATCCCGGCCGACCAGCGCGTGCTGCACACCCTGCCGCAGGACTACGTGATCGACAACCAGGAAGGTGTGCGTGAGCCACTGGGCATGTCTGGCGTGCGTCTGGAGGCGAAAGTCCATGTGGTCACCTGTGCGGTCAACGCCGCCCAGAACATCGAGAAGTGCGTGCGCCGCTGCGGCCTCGAGATTGACGACATCATTCTCGAACAACTGGCCTCGGCTTACTCGGTGTTGACCGATGACGAGAAAGAACTGGGCGTGTGCCTGGTGGATATCGGCGGCGGCACTACCGACATCGCCATCTTCACCGAAGGCGCGATCCGCCACACCGCGGTGATCCCGATTGCTGGCGACCAGGTCACCAACGACATCGCCATGGCCCTGCGCACGCCCACGCAGTACGCCGAGGAAATCAAGATCCGCTACGCCTGCGCCCTGGCCAAGCTGGCCGGTGCCGGCGAGACCATCAAGGTGCCGAGTGTCGGCGATCGTCCGCCGCGCGAACTGTCGCGCCAGGCCCTGGCAGAAGTGGTCGAGCCGCGTTACGACGAACTCTTCACCCTGATCCAGGCCGAGTTGCGTCGCAGCGGCTACGAGGACCTGGTGCCGGCCGGCATCGTCCTTACCGGCGGTACTTCGAAGATGGAAGGCGCCGTGGAACTGGCCGAAGAAATCTTCCACATGCCGGTACGCCTCGGCGTGCCGCACAGCGTTCGGGGGCTGAGCGACGTGGTGCGCAACCCGATCTATTCAACCGGCGTGGGACTGCTCACCTACGGCCTGCAAAAGCAGACCGAGGACCTGCCCCTGACCGGCAACAGCAGCAGCAACAGCTATGGCGATGAACCTAAGGCCCCGGTGCTTGAGCGCTTCAAGCGCTGGGTCCAAGGCAACTTCTAAGTTTCAAAGCAGTAGTGGTAGGCGCAAAAACTAGAGAACTGTAAGGAGAGGGAAAATGTTCGAGCTCGTAGACAACGTCCCGCAAAGCCCGGTCATCAAAGTGATCGGTGTCGGTGGTGGTGGTGGCAACGCCGTCAACCACATGGTCAAAAGCAGCATCGAAGGTGTGGAATTCATCTGCGCCAACACCGATGCCCAGGCGCTGAAGAACATTGGCGCACGCACCATCCTGCAACTGGGGACCGGTGTGACCAAGGGCCTGGGTGCCGGTGCCAATCCGGAAGTCGGTCGTCAGGCCGCGCTGGAAGACCGTGAGCGCATCGCCGAAGTGCTGCAAGGCACCAACATGGTGTTCATCACCACCGGCATGGGCGGCGGTACCGGTACCGGTGCTGCGCCGATCATCGCCGAAGTGGCCAAGGAAATGGGCATCCTCACCGTTGCGGTGGTGACCCGTCCGTTCCCGTTCGAGGGTCGCAAGCGCATGCAGATCGCCGACGAAGGCATCCGCATGCTGGCTGAAAGCGTCGACTCGCTGATCACCATCCCCAACGAGAAGCTGCTGACCATCCTGGGCAAGGATGCAAGCCTGCTGTCTGCCTTCGCCAAGGCCGACGACGTGCTGGCTGGCGCCGTGCGCGGTATCTCCGACATCATCAAGCGTCCGGGCATGATCAACGTCGACTTCGCCGACGTACGCACCGTGATGGGCGAGATGGGCATGGCGATGATGGGCACTGGCTGCGCCAGCGGTCCGAACCGCGCTCGTGAAGCCACCGAAGCGGCGATTCGCAACCCGCTGCTCGAAGACGTCAACCTGCAGGGTGCCCGCGGTATTCTGGTAAACATCACCGCAGGTCCTGACCTGTCGCTGGGTGAGTACTCCGATGTGGGTAGCATCATCGAGGCCTTCGCCTCCGACCACGCAATGGTCAAGGTCGGCACCGTGATCGATCCTGACATGCGCGACGAGCTGCACGTCACCGTGGTTGCCACTGGCCTGGGTGCGCGCATCGAGAAGCCGGTCAAGGTCGTCGACAATACCCTGCAGACCGCACAGCAGGTGTACGAGTCCTCCAATCCGGCCCCGGTTCGCCAGGAGCAGTCGGCGGTGAACTACCGTGACCTGGAGCGTCCGACCGTGATGCGCAACCAGGCGCATGCGGGCGCTGCGGCCGCGGCTAAACTCAACCCACAGGACGATCTGGACTACCTTGACATCCCGGCCTTCCTGCGTCGCCAGGCCGATTGATGGAATTTATCAGGGGTATAAGGGTGATTGGTGTTCAGCAAAGGCCGGGTCTGCTATCATTCTCAGCCTTTGTTGATACCAATTCGCAATTAGCGCTAAAGCGGCCAATGCCATGATTAGACAACGCACCCTGAAGAATACCATTCGTGCCACAGGTGTCGGCCTGCATTCCGGAGAGAAGGTCTACCTGACTCTCAAGCCAGCACCCGTGGATACCGGCATCGTTTTCCGCCGCGCCGACCTCGACCCTGTGGTCGAAATCCCGGCGCGTGCGGCCAACGTCGGCGAGACAACCATGTCGACGACGCTGGTCAACGGTGACGTCAAGGTCGATACGGTAGAGCACCTGCTCTCCGCCATGGCGGGCCTGGGCATCGATAACGCCTACGTCGAGCTCTCCGCCTCGGAAGTGCCGATCATGGATGGCAGCGCCGGACCCTTTGTATTCCTGATTCAGTCCGCCGGCCTGGAAGAACAGGACGCCGCGAAAAAGTTCATCCGCATCCTGCGCGAAGTGAGCGTGGAGGAGGGCGACAAGCGCGCCACCTTCCTGCCTTTCGACGGGTTCAAGGTGAGCTTCGAGATCGACTTCGATCATCCGGTCCTCAAGGGCCAGACCCAGAGTGCAGTGGTTGATTTCTCCAGCACGTCGTTCGTGAAGGAAGTCAGCCGAGCACGCACCTTCGGTTTCATGCGTGACATCGAGTACCTGCGCAAGCACAACCTTGCGTTGGGCGGCAGTGTCGAGAACGCCATCGTGGTCGACGAGACCGGTGTGCTCAACGAAGACGGACTTCGCTCCGATGACGAATTCGTCAAGCACAAGATCCTCGACGCCATCGGCGACCTCTATCTGCTGGGCAACAGCCTGATCGGCGAGTTCAAGGGCTACAAGTCCGGACACGCGCTGAACAACCAGTTGCTGCGCAAGCTGATCGCGGAAACGGACGCCTGGGAAGTGGTCACTTTCGAAGATGCCAGTACGGCACCGATCTCCTACATGCGCCCTGTTGCGGCCGTGTAAGTTCGAACACTCTCTAGTTCATTGAGGCCACCTTCGGGTGGCCTTTTTTATTGGCGCGCCCATGGCAGAGCAGTGTTTGGCACTTTCGGGAATAGCGCCGGGAACTTCAGGTCTTGTCGTGGGCGTGTGCAGCAAGCCGCTCCAGCGCGGCCCGCAGTTTTTCGTCACCAATGCCTTGCGCTGTCTCGCGCAGGCTTTGTGCCGCCTGTTGCGACAACTCGGTGGTCTGTGTCGGGCGGGCGGGGGCGCCGACGGGTGGTTGCACCTGGAATCTGATGCGCTGCAGGTTGGCGAAGGCGTCCATGGCGCGCAGCGTGGTCAGCAGGCGCTTCTGCTGGTAGCGCAGACGGGTGGCCCAATGGCCGTCGGTCACCACCAGGAGCAAACAGCCATCGCGCCAGGAGGCCACATGACAGTGTGCCCGGGCAGCGGGCTGCAACTGGCTTTCCAGCAAACGCTGCAGATGCTCGAGGCGCTCGGCCTGGTTGAGCAGCAGGCGCAGCGGCCTGGCCTGGCGCAGCAAGGCGGCGGGTGGCTGGGCGGAAGGGGGTTTGTAGGCCATCTGAGTACGCATGAGGTTACAAGATTGGCAGTCTAACAGATGCCACCAGGGCCGTTGCCTGTGCCGGACGCTTTGCCGGCAGCCCGCTGCTGAGGACGGTGCAGCGCGTGTGCGCGCAGGCCTGCGCGCGACGCGGCCCAACACGTTTCATGTCTGGCTGCCTTGAACTTGGTGAAAATGTCCCTATGTTAGAGAAGCCCCGTTAAAAGCGCTGTGCCAGCATCGTGGAAATCCACCACTTTCCTCACCAACGTTTCCGGGTAGAATGCTCGTTCGCATGCGGCCCAAGGGCTGCACGGGCGACTCACGGGGCCGCCCTCCATCCCTAAGTGTGGAAGATCCTGCCGATATGTTTGCGCCTTTGTTAAAAAAACTTTTTGGAAGCAAGAACGAGCGTGAAATCAAGCGCATGCTCAAGACGGTCAGCACCGTCAATGCCTTCGAAGAGAAGATGGTGGCCCTCTCCGACGAGCAACTGCGTGGCAAGACCGCAGAGTTCAAAGAGCGCCTGGCCAAAGGCGAAACCCTCGACCAGCTGTTGCCCGAAGCCTTCGCCGTGGCCCGTGAGGCCGGCAAGCGTGTCATGGGCATGCGCCACTTCGATGTCCAGCTCATAGGCGGCATGACCCTGCACGAGGGCATGATCGCAGAAATGCGTACCGGCGAAGGCAAGACCTTGGTCGGTACTCTGGCGGTATACCTGAACGCGCTGTCCGGCAAGGGCGTGCACGTGGTCACGGTCAACGACTACCTGGCTCGCCGTGACGCCAACTGGATGCGTCCGCTTTACGAATTCCTCGGCCTCAAGGTGGGCATCGTCTCGGCCTTCCAGCCGCCGGAGGAAAAGCGCGCCGCCTATGCTGCCGACATCACCTACGGCACCAACAACGAATTCGGTTTCGACTACCTGCGCGACAACATGGCGTTCAGCCAGGACGAGAAGTTCCAGCGTGAGCTGAACTTCGCCGTGATCGACGAAGTCGACTCCATCCTCATCGACGAAGCGCGTACCCCGCTGATCATCTCGGGCCAGGCCGAAGACAGCTCCAAGCTGTACATCGAGATCAATCGCCTGATCCCGCGCCTGAAGCAGCACATCGAAGAAGTCGAAGGCCAGGTGACTCAAGAGGGTCACTTCACCATCGACGAGAAGAGCCGCCAGGTCGAGCTCAACGAGGCAGGTCACCAGTTCATCGAAGAGATGCTCACCCAGTCCGGCCTGCTGGCCGAAGGCGAGAGCCTCTACTCGGCCCACAACCTGGGCCTGCTCACCCATGTCTACGCGGGCCTGCGTGCGCACAAGCTGTTCCACCGCAACGTCGAGTACATCGTCCAGGACGGTCAGATCCTGCTGATCGACGAGCATACCGGCCGCACCATGCCAGGCCGTCGCCTGTCCGAGGGCCTGCACCAGGCCATCGAGGCTAAGGAAAACCTGAACATCCAGGCCGAAAGCCAGACCCTGGCCTCGACCACCTTCCAGAACTACTTCCGTCTCTACACCAAGCTGTCCGGCATGACCGGTACCGCCGACACCGAAGCGTTCGAGTTCGCCCAGATCTACAGCCTCAACGTGATGGTCATTCCGCCGAACAAGCCGCTGGCTCGGAAAGACTTCAACGACCTGGTCTACCTCACCGCCGACGAGAAGTACGCAGCGATCATCGCCGACATCAAGGAAAGCATGGCCCAGGGCCGTCCTGTCCTGGTGGGTACCGCGACCATCGAGACCTCCGAGCACATGTCCAACCTTCTGCAGAAGGAAGGCATCGACCACAAGGTCCTGAACGCCAAGTATCACGAAAAGGAAGCCGAGATCATCGCCCAGGCCGGTGCGCCGGGCGCCCTGACCATCGCCACCAACATGGCCGGTCGTGGTACCGACATCCTGCTGGGCGGTAACTGGGAAGCCGAAGTCGCCGCACTGGAGAACCCGACCAGCGAGCAGATCGCGCAGATCAAGGCCGACTGGCAGAAGCGCCACCAGCAGGTTCTGGAAGCCGGTGGCCTGCACGTGATCGCCTCCGAGCGTCACGAATCGCGTCGTATCGACAACCAGTTGCGCGGTCGTGCCGGCCGTCAGGGCGATGCCGGTTCGAGCCGTTTCTACCTGTCGCTGGAAGACAGCCTGATGCGTATCTTTGCCTCCGACCGGGTGAAGAACTTCATGAAGGCGCTGGGCATGCAATCCGGCGAGGCCATCGAGCACCGCATGGTCACCAACGCCATCGAAAAGGCGCAGCGCAAGGTCGAAGGTCGCAACTTCGACATCCGCAAGCAGCTGCTCGAATACGACGACGTGGCCAACGAGCAGCGCAAGGTGATCTACCACATGCGCAACAGCCTGCTGGCTGCCGAGAACATCGGCGACACCATCGCCGAGTTCCGCAAGGAAGTGCTCGACGCCACCATCAGCCAGCACATTCCGCCGCAGTCGCTGCCCGAGCAGTGGGACGTGGCCGGTCTTGAGGCTTCGCTGTCCAGCGACTTTGCCATGAAGCTGCCGATCCAGCAGTGGCTCGACGAGGACGATCACCTCTACGAGGAAACCCTGCGCGAGAAGCTGCTGAACGAGATCACCACCGCCTACACCGAGAAGGAAGACCAGGCCGGCATCGACGCCCTGCGCACCTTCGAGAAGCAGATTCTGCTGCGCGTGGTGGACGACCTGTGGAAAGACCACCTGTCGACCATGGACCACCTGCGTCACGGTATCCACCTGCGCGGCTACGCCCAGAAGAACCCGAAGCAGGAGTACAAGCGCGAGTCGTTCACCCTGTTCCAGGAGCTGCTGGAGTCGATCAAGCGCGACACCATCCGTGTGCTGTCGCACGTCCAGGTCCGCCGCGAAGACCCTGCCGAAGAAGAAGCCCGCCTGCGCCGCGAGGCCGAGGCACTGGCCAGCCGCATGCAGTTCCAGCACGCCGCTGCCCCAGGTCTGGAAGGCGAGCAACTGAGCGAGGAGGGCGCCGATGTGGCCGTTGCCTCTGCGCCGGTTCGCAACGAACAGAAGCTGGGCCGCAACGAGCCGTGCTGGTGTGGTTCGGGCAAGAAATTCAAGCATTGCCATGGTCAGATCGAGTGATTCGATCCGTCACCTGACATCTACAGGGCCGCTTGACGGCCCATCGCGGCACAAGGCCGCTCCTGCAGGCATCGCACAGAACCTGTAGGAGCGGCCTTGTGCCGCGATGGGGCGCAAAGCGGCCCCGCTTTTCGCAAACCATTCATTTTCTAGGAGCGCTTCAATGGCTGTCGGTCTCGGTCCCCTGCCTACCCTGCACCCGGTTCCCGGTTTCGAACTCGGCATCGCTTCGGCGGGCATCAAGCGCCCTGGGCGCAAGGACGTGGTGGTGATGCGCTGCGCCGAAGGCTCCAGCGTTGCTGGCGTGTTCACCCTCAACGCCTTCTGCGCCGCTCCCGTGATCCTCTCCAAGCAGCGCGTGCAGGGGACCGTGCGCTACCTGCTGACCAACACCGGTAATGCCAACGCTGGTACCGGTGCGCCGGGCCTGGCCGCCGCCGAGCGCACCTGCGCCAAGCTGGCCGAGCTGACGGGCGTGCCTGCCGAGTCCGTGCTGCCATTCTCCACCGGCGTGATCGGCGAGCCGCTGCCGGTCGAGAAGATCGAAGGTGCGCTGCAGGCTGCGTTGGACAACCTTTCGGAAAACCACTGGGCCGAAGCCGCTACTGGCATCATGACCACCGACACCCTGCCCAAGGGTGCCAGCCGCCAGTTCCAGCACGACGGCGTCACCGTCACCGTCACCGGTATCAGCAAGGGTGCGGGCATGATCCGTCCGAACATGGCCACCATGCTCGGCTACATCGCCACCGACGCCAAGGTCGCCCCGGCTGTGCTCAAGGACCTGATGCTCGACGGCGCCAACAAGTCGTTCAACCGCATCACCATCGACGGCGACACTTCGACCAACGACTGCTGCATGCTGATCGCCACCGGCAAGGCCAACCTGCCGGAGGTGACCGAAGCGAGCGGCGCGCTGTTCGAGGCGCTGAAGAAGGCCGTGTTCGAGGTGTGCATGGAAGTGGCCCAGGCCATCGTCCGTGACGGCGAAGGCGCGACCAAGTTCGTCACCGTGCAGGTCAACGGTGGTGGTAATCACCAGGAATGCCTGGACGTCGGCTATGCCGTCGCTCATTCGCCGCTGATCAAGACTGCGCTGTTCGCCTCCGATCCCAACTGGGGCCGCATCCTGGCCGCTGTCGGCCGTGCAGGCGTGCCGGAGCTGGACGTCAGCCTGATCGATGTGTACCTGGACAGCGTGTGCATCGCCAGCAAGGGCGGTCGCAGCCCGAGCTACACCGAAGAGCAAGGCTCGGCGGTGATGGCCCAGGAAGAGATCACCATCCGTATCGAGCTGGGTCGCGGCCAGTGCAGCGAAACCATCTGGACCACCGACCTGTCCCACGAGTACGTGAAGATCAACGCTGAGTACCGTACCTGATCCACCCAAGGGCGCTCCCACACGCTCGCAGGCCTGTGGGAGCGGCCTTGTGCCGCGATGGGCTGCGCAGCAGCCCCGAATCCCAAGATTTAACGGAGCCGAACCATGAGCTATCACCTGATCATCGGCGACAAGCTGTATTCCTCCTGGTCGCTGCGCGGTGCCCTGGCCCTGGAGCTGGCAGGCGTCGGTTATGACGAGACACTGATCAAGCTCAACCAGCCCGATACTCGCAAGCGCCTCCTCGAATTCTCGGCCACCGGCAAGGTGCCGCTGCTCAAGACCGAGCACGGTGTGATCGCCGACTCCCTGGCCATTGCCGAATACCTCAACGAACAGCATCCCGAGGCGCAGCTGTGGCCGGCGGATGTCGCTGCGCGTGCCCAGGCGCGATCGGCTTGTGCGCAGATGCACAGCGGTTTCTTCGCCTTGCGTGGTGCGATGCCGTTCGATCTGTCGCGCGACCAGGCCCTGGACAGCGTGCCGCTCGAAGTGCAGGTCGATATCGATCGCATCGTCGCCTTGTGGGCGGAGTGCCGTCTGATGGCCAAGGACGGCGGCCCGTTCCTGTTCGGACGGCCTACACTGGCCGATGCCTTCTTCGCCCCGGTGGCAGTGCGTTTGCGTACCTATCGTGTGCAAGTGCCTGCGGATGCCGCGGCCTACATCGAAACGATCTACAACTGGCAAGCCTTCCAGGCTTGGCAGAAGGCGGGCCTGCTGGAGCGTAAAGGGTGAAGCGGATTCATGTAGTTGCAGCGGTCATTCGCGGCGCCGACGGGCGCATCCTGATCGCACGTCGCGCCGACACCCAGCACCAGGGAGGCCTGTGGGAGTTCCCCGGCGGCAAGGTGGAGGAGGGGGAGGGCGTCGAGGCCGCGCTGGCCCGTGAGCTGCACGAGGAGTTGGGTATCGCCGTCAGCGCCTCTCGGCCGCTGATCAAGGTCAGCCATGACTACCCGGACAAGCAGGTGCTGCTGGACGTGCGTGAGGTGTCGGCCTTCAGCGGCGAGCCCCACGGCGCCGAGGGCCAGCCATTGGCGTGGGTTGCGCCGCGAGATCTGGAGCAATATGCGTTTCCCGAGGCCAACAAACCGATCGTGGCGGCTACGCGCCTGCCGGACCAGTACCTGATCACCCCGGATGGGCTCGATACCCCCGTGTTGCTGCGGGGCATCCAGCAGGCAGTGGCCTCGGGTATCAGGCTGATCCAGTTGCGTGCGCCAGACATGTACGACCCCAAGTACCGCGATGTGGCGGTGGATGCGGTCGGCCTCTGTGCGGGCAAGGCCCTGCTGATGCTCAAGGGGCCACTGGAGTGGCTGGGTGACTTCCCGTCCGCGGGTTGGCACCTGACGGCGGCGCAATTGCGCAAGTACGCTGCCAAGGGGCGACCGTTTCCGCAGAATCGCTGGCTGGCGGCGTCCTGCCATGGCGCCGAGGAACTGGAGCTGGCACGGCAGATGGGCGTGGATTTTGTCACCCTGTCGCCAGTGCAGCCGACCCAGACCCACCCCGAGGCCACGCCGATGGGCTGGGAGGAGGCGCAGCGGTTGATCGCAGGCTTCAACCAGCCGGTGTTCCTGCTGGGCGGGGTCGGGCCGGGTGAGCGTGAGCGTGCCTGGGAGGCTGGCGCGCAAGGTGTTGCAGGGATTCGGGCGTTCTGGCCCGAAGTCTGAATATCTGGGGCCGCTTTGCGGCCCCGATAATTTCAGCCCTGCGGTTTCTCGGCAGGCTGCCACAGCACCTCGGCTATCCCCTGGCGTCGCCCGATGATCCGCGATGCGACAAACAGCAGGTCCGACAGCCGGTTGATGTAGGCCAACCCCACCCCTTCAAGCGGTTCGATGGCATTCAACTGCTGGCAGCGCCGCTCCGCCCCCCGCGCCTGGGCGCGGCACACATGGGCCTGGGCCACCAGTGCCGAGCCGCTGGGCAGAATGAAATTCTTCAGCGGCCCTAGCTCCTCGTTCCACCTATCGATGGCCGCTTCCAGGCGTTGTACTTCCGCCTGGTCCAGCGCCTGGTAGCTGGGCATCGCCAGCTCGCCGCCGAGGTCGAACAGACGATGCTGACAAGGCGCCAGCACCTCGCTCAGTTCATCCAGGCCGTGCTCGGCCAGCCCCGCGAGCAGCACGCCCAACTGGCTGTTGAGCATGTCCACCTCGCCGATGGCTTCGATGCGCGGATGATCCTTGGGGACGCGGCGACCGTCGCCAAGGCCGGTCTCGCCCTTGTCGCCGGTGCGGGTGTAGATCTTCGACAGGCGATAGCCCATGTCATGCCTCCGTCTTGGCCGAGGGCATGGCCCCCAGCGGGCTCAAGGGCAGGCGCAGGGTGAAGCAGGTGCCCTGGCCTGGGGTGGAATGCACCTCCATCTGCCCTTTGTGGTTGTTGGTGATGATGAAGTACGAGACCGAAAGGCCCAGGCCGGTGCCCTGGCCAATCTCCTTGGTGGTGAAGAACGGCTCGAAGGTGCGCTTGCGCACCGATTCGGGCATGCCGATGCCGTTGTCTTCCACCTGGATTTCGGCCCACGGCGGATTGAGGCGAGTGCGCAGGGTGATGCGACCGGGTTCGCTGGGTGCCGGGCGCTGATGGATGGCCTGGGCCGCGTTCTTCAGCAGGTTGAGCAGCACTTGTTCCAGCTCGTTGGCGGTGCAGGGCACGGGGCCGAGTTCGGGGTCGAACTGGCGGACGATGGCCTGGCCCTTGAAGTCGAAGCCCTCCGTCAGGTCGAAGTCGTTGCCGGCGATTTCCACCGCCTGGTCGATCAAGGCGGGCAGGTTGCAAGGCGCCAGTTGGCGGTTGCTGCGGCGGCTGAAACTGAGCATGTGGGTGACGATCTTCGCGGCCCGCGCGCCGGCTTGCTGGATGCCGTCGAGCAGTTGCGGCACTTCGCGGCTGTCCAGGTAGCGGTTGATGCTGGCCAGGTCGATGCCCAGTTCCTCGGCCTGTTCCTGATTGCGCGGTAGTTCCGGCGACAGGCGTCGACGAATGTTCTGCACGTTGTGCAGGATCGCGCCCAGCGGGTTGTTGATCTCGTGGGCCATGCCTGCCGCCAGCCCGCCGACCGAGAGCATCTTTTCCGACTGCACCATCATTTCTTCCAGCGACAGGCGCTGGGTGATGTCGTCGATGCGGATCACCACCCCGCGCCCGCCGCCGCCGGTCAGCGGGTAGAACGTGAGCGCGTAGTGGCGTGGCTCGTCGTCCTTGGGCCAAGTGACCCGCTCGACCTTCGCTACCCGGTGTTTTTCCACCGTCTCCTTGAGCTGTGGCAGGAATGGCTTGAGTGGCTCGAAAGCGATGAAGATGGGTTGGTTCAGCGCCTCGTCCAGCGGCGTTCCGGAAAGTACGGTGGCTTCCTGGTTCCATTGCGTGACGTAGAGCTGCTCGTCGAGGGCGATGAGTGCCGAAGGCATGGAGTCGATGATGCTGTTCAGGTAATTCTGGAAGCCTGTCAGCTTTTTCTCGATCTTGCTGCGTACCTGGACTTCCAGCTCCAGCTTGCGGTTGGTGTGGCGGG